>NZ_JBWLUY010000025.1:0-86126 GCF_057784295.1 Mesorhizobium sp. CNPSo 4688 | reverse complement strand
TGTCAAACGCCATCCGGAACTGCCCCCTTTGCGTCATGAAGAACTGCCCCCACCATCGGGTTCATGATGTCGGTTGAAGGTTGGTTCCGCCGGTGACGGGCCGGAGGGAGGCGGAGCCGACCGGAGGCCTGTCACCGGCGGGCGGCCTGATGAGGCCGCTGTTTCGCTTGGCGCGGAGCCGGTAGCTGTCGCCGCGGATGGTCAGCACGTGGCTGTGGTGCAAGAGCCGGTCGAGGATCGCGGTCGCGACCACCGGATCGGCGAACACGGTGCCCCATTCGGCAACGCTGCGGTTCGACGTGATCAGCATGGCGCCGGTTTCATAGCGCCGGCTGACCAGCTGGAAGAACAGGTGCGCCGCGTCGGGCTCCAGCGGCAAGTAGCCGAGCTCGTCGACGATCAGCAGCTTTGGTTTCGACAGCGCCAGCAGTTTCTCGTCTAGGCGCCGCTCGCCGTGCGCCTTGGCGAGGCCAGCGACCAGCGTCGTCGCCGTCGTGAACTGCGCTGTATATCCAGCCAGGATCGCCTCTCGCCCGAGCGCGATCGCCAAGTGCGTCTTGCCGACGCCCGGCGGGCCAAGCAGCAGCACGTTCTCGCCGTTGGCGATCCAGCGGGACGCGGCCAGGTCGCGGATCTGCTTGGGATCGATCGACGGCTGTGCCTCGAAGTCGAAGCCCGCAAGCTCCTTCACGGCCGGGAAGTGTGCGAGCTTCAGCGCCATCTCGATGCGGCGGTGATCCTTGCGCGCGATCTCACGCTCACACAGCAGGATCAGCGTCTCGCGCGTCGACAGGTTCGCGCGCGCCGCCTCGTCGAGCAAGCTGTCGAGCTGATCGCGGATGCCGAAGAGCTGCAATCGCGCCAGCATAGCGTCGAGCGGATCGATCGGTGCTTCGGTTGCTTTGTTTGTGCGCGCCATCAGAAGCCCCCTCCGATCGCTGCTTCGTATTCGGCAAGAGGACGCAACAACGAGGGCGCTTGCGACGACGCCGGCACCGCCGATGCCGCAATCTCCGCTCGGCAGACAGCGCCATTGCGACCGGCAACCCCGTCGAGGTGGGTGGCATCGACAATCCGCAGACGGCGGCCCTGCGATTGCCTGTGGACCGCAACCTCGCGCATGCCATGGCGGATGCGCACCTCGCCAGCCGCGACCGTCACTGCGACGCGCTCGCCGATCAACCGCCACGGCACCGAGTAGCTGTTGGTATCGACCTCGACGGCGCAATCGTTGCCGACGATGCGGCTCAGTTCGCGCAACAATCCGAACGACGGCCGCCCGCTGAGCGGCTTCAGACGGTGCGCCTCGTCACGCTCGAAGCGAGCCATCGGCGCCTCGCCGGTCGTGCCGTGGATACGCGCGTTCGCCACCTCGCGCTCCCACTTGGCAAGATGCGCCTCGAATGCCTCCCAGCTTGTGAAGGAATGACCCGCGATCGCGTTCTTCTTCACATAGCCGACGCCGCTCTCGGTCTTGCCCTTCGTGCGCGCCCGATACGGCGCGCAGGCGCGAGGACGGAAGCCCCAATGCTTTGCGAACGCGATGAGCTTGTCGTTGAACTCAACCGACCGGCTCGCCGCGTCGTGGCGCACGACGAGCGCGCGCGGATTGTCCATCAGAACTTCCTCCGGCACGCCGCCGAAGGTCGTGAACGCGCTCTCGATCCCGGCGAACCAGTGCTCCTGCTTCTCGGCCCGGAACGCACGCACATGCAGCCGTCGCGAATGCCCGAGCGTCGCCACGAACACGAATGCCTTGACCTTCGCGCCGCCGATCTCGACCAGACGCTCGCCGAAGTCGATCTGCAGCTGTCGCCCCGGCGGCGTCTCGAACCGCGTTGTCGCCAGCGCCTCGGCCCTCAGCGCCTGACGATAGGGCTGCACGGCGCGTTGCAGTGTTCGCCGGCTGACCGCCACGCCCTTCTCGGCCAGCAGGTCCTGGCGCACCACATCCGCATTGCCGCGATGCCGAATGAACCGCTCGCGCAGCCAACCCTCAAGGCCATCGAGCCGTTTCGGCCGCTCCGGCGACTTGAACGGCTTCACGCCGTCCGCCGCCACGTAGACCTTAACCGTGTTCCGGCGTCTTCATCACCTGCCCCCGTGGATCAATCCACGACGGGCTTTCCGTGATTCGTTGTTCGTTCATTTGCTCTCTCCTCAGCTATCCACTGAGGGGGCAATTCCTCGTGGCGCCGAGGGGGCAATTTTCCATGACGCGCGACACGCCCCTCTATCTATTCTACCGATGCTTGTGGCACCCAAACTCTCCATGATCCGTTGATGGTTTCACGCGGAAGCTCAACAAGCAGGTTCGAATCATGGCTATTTATCGGATAGCCAATCTCTAATTTATTGTCCTTAAGTGAACGTTGATTCACAACCAAATGTTCAGCGCCGGTAGTGGTATCCACAGAAACCACTACCTCACTAGGGTGCGTAGCAGGACCCACGTGCCTAACCCGAACCTTCATTGATTTAACCTCCTCAGCCAGGCTGCATATGATTTTTGAACCCAAGTTGAGCTAGGGCGGCTGATTTGCCCTATCCATCGCACTTGTTTTCAACAGTTTCCCTGCATCAGGCTTGCGCCGGAACAAAGCGAGAACAACATGCCAGTTTTTGGCCAACTGGTCGAATCACGTTTTGTTCTGAGTGTCGAAGGACGGGCGTTAACAACCCGTTGACCCAATGCGAACGGCCCACCTTGTGGAGGGGCGGGCCGCTCTTGGGTTCTATGTTTTCAGCTTGTTTTCTATGGAGTGCCAATGTCTCTATGAGACTACATGTTGACCCGATATCGGTGTCAGGCACAAGCGCTACGCCCGTTCGTCGGGTTTGTCAAATATAGTCGCCCCCGGCTGGGAGCCGTCGCGAGGGCTGCGGCCGGAAATTAACGCGCAAGTATTCTGCACTGTTTTTCCCACTCGTTAAGGCCCGCTACGAGGGCGCCAAGATTCTCACTTCAAAATCGCGGCTTTCCCTGGGGCGAGGTCTTCGGCGCACTTATCGTCGCAACCCCACTTCTCGATCTGCTGCTTCGCCACGTGGTTGTCGTCCAGATCGAAGGATCGAGCTATCGCTCCGCCATCGAGCCGAGTTCATGACCCAACACCTGCGATAAAAAGCTTCCATCAGCTGCCGACAATAAATCCACGATCGCGGCCGTGCAGGTTCTAGGTCAGGCTTACGTCAGGTGCAGGGGGTATTTTTGGTGTCGAAGCGCGCAATGCTGTGGTTACGGCGGACTGGTTCCTCGCCGGCGCAGCTGAGGAGTTCCGCCCTGCTGTGTCGAAACAAAGCGGTTTCGGCCGTCGCGGCGGGACCGTGTGTGCCAAGCGTTGTAACCGGCATTGTCGCCTACAGAGGAGACGAATCTTGACGGGAGTTGGCCGACGTTTGAATGCGCCCAGCGGATCAGGCGCGCACTGGTCCCGTGCTGAATCAGATCGGGGCAGTGGAAGGGATGGCTCGGCGTTCGGTTCTGTCGTGCAGGGCTTGCGCCCCCACGATAGAGAGTCAGGATCGTCCTCCGCTCAACGGCCGCCTTCGGCCACCGATGTCGGGCGCCGCACGTCAGCCGATTCTTCCGTTAGCGCGCGTGATGGCCGGCCAGTCGACTTGCCGCAACGGGACGCGACAAGTCGGGAAGAAAGTTCGGCGCGTTGGAGTGCCGAGGGCCGCAGTGCCGACCCGTCTAGGAGTTCACAACTACGTGTTCCTTCGTCGCGCAGGCAACCCGTATCCGGCCTGGAGCGCAGACCTAAACGGCGGCGCCTGGATGATGTCGCCATGCAGGGCGAGCAAACTGCAATCTCAGAGGCACAATCTAACGAAGCTCTGCACGCGATTTACTACGCTCACGACATCGTGGGATTCTCATGCGCAGTGGTGGAGCATGACAGACGGCTGCAGGACGCGGGCGACGAGATCCATGCAGCCTTCCTGCAAAAGGCCGCCGCACAGTTCAGAAATCAATTCGTCCCTCGCTTCGACGATGATATCCGCCGCGGGAAATCGTGGGGCTACGCCACCGCATGCAACGCGGTGAGTCGCGAGACCGGAGGTCAGGAAGGTATCGAAGCTTGCAAGGCGATGGCAGCTCGGGTGTCGCAGCTTCGCAATGCATCATTACGTGAAGTCGACCCCAAGGCCCTTTCGCTCTTGGCGGCATCATTTAGTCGGAATCCGCAGTCGAGAACATGCCGCAACGGGACAATCAGAATCGCCGAATTTTGCCGCGATGATGGCAGGGCACTAGGCGCGCTGAATAGTCAAAGTCTATCGTTGCTGGTGAACGGTTTCAGCAAGTGGCCGGAATGTCCGGAAACTCGTGCCGGCACTGAAGCTGTGGCCGGTGAGGTCCGTCGCCGCACCGACCGGCGTTTCCGGCTCGCTGATTTTAAGCAGCAGCATCTTGCGAACCTCGTGAACGGTTTTAGCAAGTGGCCGGAAGAGGAGTGGTCTCGCCAGGCCTCCGGAGCGATTGCCGGTGAGGTTGTTCGCCGCACTCGCGATGACTTCGGGCTCTCTGCTTTTAATCACCAGGACTTGGCGAACCTCGTGAACGGTTTCGGCAAGTGCCCTGAACAGGAGGTCTTTTGTAAAGCCACAGTTGACATCGCGGGCGAGGTTCTTCGCCGCGACCGCCGTGCCGGGCTCTCTGAATTCACCAACCAGGAACTGGCGAACCTGGTGCAGGGTTTCAGCAAGTGGCCAGAAGAGGCGGCTTCTCGCCAAGCCGCAGGCGCGATAGCCGGCGATGTCCTGCGTCGTGACCACCGTGCCCGGCTGTCTGATTTTACTCCGCAGCATCTTGCGCTCTTTGTGAACGGTTTCAGCAAGTGGCCGGAAGAGCAGTGGTCTCGCCAAGCCATCGGAGCGATCGCCGGTGAGGTCGGCCGCGCCGCCGCCCAAGGCGGGTCCGGGCTCTCTGCCTTTAATCACCAGGACCTGGCGAACCTGGTGAACGGTTTTAGCAAATGGCCGGAAGGGGATGTCTATCGCCAAGCCACAGTCGCAATCTCTACAGAACTCTCTCGCCGCGCCGGCGGGCAAGGGCTCTCGCATTTTACCCCACAGGAGCTGGCCAACCTGGTGAACGGGTTCAGCAAAATCCCGCACGATGCGGACTATCGCCAAGCCACAGCCGCGATCGCCAGTGAGGTTGTTCGCCGCGCCGTCCAAATTTCTGATTTTAATCACCACGACTTGACCAACCTGGTGAACGGTTTCAGCAAGTGGCCACAACAGGCGGACTGTCGCGATGCAACACGCGCGATCGCAAGTGACGTGTTTCGCCGCGCCGACCAGTTGCCTCATCTTACTCAGCAGGCGCTGGCGACATTCGTGAACGGGTTCAGCAAGTGGCCGGAAGAGGCGGCGTCTCGCCAAGCCGCAGTCGCGATCGCCGGCGAGGTCAGTCGCCGCGCCGCGCGCGGGGAGTTCGCGCTCTCTGAGTCTGATCCCCAGGACCTGGTGCATCTGGTGAACGGCTTCAGCAAATGGCCGCAAGAGGCGGGCTGTGGCAGCGCCACTGCGGCAATCGCCGGTGAGGTCCGTCGCCGCCCCGACCGGCTCTCTGCTTTTGATCATCAGGGTCTGGCAAATCTTGTGAACGGCTTCAGCAAGTGGCCGCAAGAGGCGGCATCTCGCCGAGCCACCAGCGCGATCGCCGGCGAGGTCCTTCGCCGCGGCGCCCGACTCCGTGACTTTGCCCACCAGCACCTGGCAAATCTGGTCAATGGTTTCAGCAAGTGGCCGGAGCGGGCGGACTGTCGCGATGCAATGCGCGCGATCGCCGGTGAGGTCTTTCGCCGCGCCGACCAGTTCCCTCATCTTGCTCAGCAGGCGCTGGCGACATTGGTGAATGGTTTCAGCAAGTGGCCGGAAGAGGCCGCCTCTCGCCATGCCACAGTCGCGATCGCCGGCGAGGTTAGTCGTCGCGCCGCGCGCGGCGACGTCAGACTCGCTGATTTTAATCGCCAGGACTTGGTGCACCTGGCGAACGGTTTCAGCAAATGGCCGCAAGAGGCGGGCAATCAGCAAGCAACGGACGCGATAGCGCATGAGGTCCTTGCCCGCCGCGCCCGACTCTCTGATTCTACGCGCTCGCACCTGGCTAGTCTGGTGAACGCTTTCAGCAAGTGGCCGAACGGGGCGTATTGTCGCGAGGCGACAGCCGCAATCGCGGAGGAAATCCGCCAACACCAGGTCTCCGATTTTGCTCCGCACGAGCTGGCCAACCTAGTCAACGGTTTCAGCAAGTTGCCGGAAGTGGCGGCATCTCGCCAAGCCACTGCCGCGATCGCAAGCGAGGTCCTTCGCAGTCCCCGGCTAAGGGACTTTAATCAACAAGATCTGGCTAATTTGGTGAACGGTTTCAGCAAATGGCGGGAAGAGCCGAACTGTCGCGACGCCACGGTTGCGGTCGCCAACGAGGTCCGCCGCCGCCAGCTCTTTGACTTTGCTCCCCAGGGGCTAACGAACCTGGTGAACGGTTTCAGCAAATGGCCGGAGGCGCCGGACTGTCGGGATGCCACGGTCGCGGTCGCCAATGAGCTTGTTCGCCGCGGCGCCCAGCTCTCTGATTTTACCCATCAGCACTTGGCTAATCTGGCGAATGGATTCAGCAAATGGCCGGAGGCACCCGACTGTCGCGACGCCACCGTCGCAATCGGACGAGAAGTTCTTGACCGTGATATCCGGCTTTCTCCTTCGCAGGAGCTAGCGAACCTGGTGAACGCGTTCAGCAAGTGGCCAGATCAGGCGGAGTGCCAGCAAGCCACGATCGCGATCGCTCATGAGGTCTTTCTCCGCGGCTCTTTGTTCTCTGGGGTTGATCCACTGGAGTTGGCAAATCTGGTAAATGGCTTCAGCAAATGGCCTGAAGCGCCGGAATGCCGCGATGCCACGTTTGCGATTGCGGGTGAACTCCTTCGCCGCGGCGCCCAACTTTCCAATTTTGCCCACCAGCACTTGGCTAATCTGGTGAATGGTTTCAGTAAGTGGCCGGACGGGGCGAACTGTCGCGAAGCAACACGCGCGATTGCCGGCGAGGTCTCTCGCCGAGCCGAACTCTCTGATTTTTCCCCCCTGGGCCTGGCGAACCTGTTGAACGGCTTCAGCAAGTGGCCGGATGAAGAGGGCTGTCGCAAAGCCGCGATCGTGATCGCCGGGGAAGCGCGTAAGCGCCAGTTCGCCGATTTCGCTCCTCAGGTCGTGGCGACCTTGATGAACGGATTCACCAAGTGGCCGGAAGAGGAGGCGTGCCGGCAGTCCACGACGGACATTGCCCGCGCATTGGGCACGCGAGGGCAACGTTTCGGTGTGTTCACCACCCCCCAACTGACTATTCTCGCCAATGCTCTATCACGAATGATCATGAGGGCAGAGGACAGCGGGGACATTCCGGACGCTGCTCTGCCGAAGGATCGGTTACACAAGCTCGCCCACCACCTGCACTACGACAGTGATCGCCTGGCACAGGCTGGCGTTCTGCACATCACAACCATTTTCAAGGCGCTGGGTAAGGCTCGGCTGTCTGATGATTTCGGTTTGCTCGCACCGACAGGCTTGAACCGGCTCGCGGAATTGCGTCAAGCCCCTGAATTTACGGTCCAGAACGATCTGGAAACCATGGGTAATCTGTGTGCGGCTCTGCTGCCGCTGGCGCGCAGCCCACAAAAGGCGCTGCGCTGGCACCGCACGCAGGCTCTCAATCTGCTCAACGACCTCCAACCGGTGGTCGAGCAGAAGATCGAGGCGCATCTGAACGCAAGCGACGCGGAACGGACCCGCGGGCCGCTCGCCAGCAGATGCCCCGCCCTGTCGATCTATCAGACGCTCAAGGCCCGGGCGGTCCTGGAGAGATTGTTCAGGCCACCGTATGTCGAGGGCAAGAAGTCCGATTTGCGGGTGAGGCAGCAAGAGCTTGAGTTCAAGACCAAAGAGATCCTGGACAGCACGCGCGGCCTCATAGAAGGCGACCTTTCCAGCATGAGCTGGAACCTGATCGCGCAGATCGAGGCGGAAAGTCCAGTTGACGCGCTCGACTTGTTCATGGAGCAGGATGCGGCGGCGATCCAGGCCCAACATCCTGCGTCGGTGTTCGACGTGCATCAGGTCTTGCGAAGCATGGATCACGATCCCAGACCGCCGCGGGGTGAGGCGGGACTGATGCAGCTGCCGGTGGTGGACATGCAGGGCCGGCCTCTGGCCACGGACCCGGAGAAACGGTATTCGATTTTTCATCGCCTGACCTCGGGAGCTTTGCCGGTCGTTGCGGTGCAGCTGCCAGGAACCCCGAGCGCCTTCATGCTGGCGCGCACGGTGAACGTCAACGGTGTGCCATACCGCATGGACCTGTTCGGCGGCAGCAAGCTAAAGCCACCGCGATTGACCGTGTCTCAGATCGCAGCACGTGCTCCAGGCGACGCAGCAAAGCCTTCCGGGGGAAAGCTGCTGGCCATTCCCTATGCCGATACCGCACCGGGCACGGCCTTCGAACAGCTGTCGCGTGCCTGGGCTCCTTTCAAGGAGGCATATTATTACACTCAGCGCAGGGGTTTTGCCGCGCCGCCGGCAATCAAGGGCCTGGGGGTTCACGATTACGCGCTGGAAGGCGCCTTCAAACTGTCGCTGCTGCCGGATCGCCCCGCCAACCAGGAGCATCCCTTCAGGCTGACTGGGCCGGAGGGCCCGATCGCCTTGCGGCCGCATGACGGCTGCGGCTTCATCAGGGCCTCGCTGGCCGAGCGTATGCCGGCTGTTCGTCGTGCCGGCGAGCAGGAAGGTCCTGATCGCGTGCCTGCCTATGGTGAGGGAAGGAAATCATGCCTGCCAGTCTCGGCGCTGCAACATTATCCGCGCGGCGAGCAAGTGGCGGATGAGGCGCGAGAAAAAGCCCTGACCTGGCTCGAGAGCCGACAAGGCCAAGAGCTGTCGGCCGAAGATCTGTTTCGCACAGTGACCGCCGGACATATCGACGGTCCCGGTGCGGTTGCCGTACCCTCCAGTGATGAGAGTCTCCATGTGCCGACGCTCAAGAGCGACATGTTGGCGGGGACGAGCGGCGTGCTGATCGGGCGCTCGCCCTATGACAAGCCGAACCTGCGCCCGTTTGCGGCCGAAGGAGTCAAGTCGGCCGTCGAAGGGGATCCGACCGCTGTATTTCTCGACAACTGTACGGCCATCCAATACAGCTTCAACGTCGCTCAGAAGCAGGGGCACGAACTGGCGGCTGACGATCCGACCTTTTTTGCCAAAGGCATCCTGATCGTTGTGCCGGATAAGATGTGGCCGGCAGCCTACGCTGACCGTGGGCTGATCCTGTCCGCCGAGGACGTCAAGTGCCATTCGAGCTGGACCTCGGGCAAGGACCGCGTCAAGGAGGACACCCCGCTTGAGTGCCTCGGCATCCTGCAGGCGACCGAGGTGTTTGCCCCGGGCTCGCTCATTGCCGTGCCGACCGGTGAACAGAAAAAACTTGACGGTGACTTCGACGGAGACAGCCTCATCATCGTCGGCGAACGGCCGCAGCTTTACGAGCATGTCAGGCAATTCGACGAAGAGGAGCAGGCTCGCGGACTGCGCTCTCTCAAGCCGCCAAAGTCGCACACCCCGGCGATTGAAGACGGTCGCTACAAGTTCGGTCGCGCCAGCCAGATCCTGGCCGCCACGCGCAATGTTCTGGAAATCTATACCGGCCTGCAGCGAAACTTCCTGGCTCAATCGCATGAAGGCCGACACTGGTTTGCCGAGCGTGCCATATTCGGCACCTACGAAGGTCTTCACCAAGAACTCAAGCGCGACATCCGGGGCCTGTTGGAGCAGGAACAGGTCAGTGCTGAGGATCTCCAGGACAAGCTCGAGAGGGCGCAGCACGAGATAGAGGTGGCAGACCATCCAGTCGCACGCGAGATGGCCGAGTTGCTCCTCGCCGAGCTGGAGGCGTGGGCCGCGAAGCTGGATGAGCAAGTCGGCCCCGCGACAGCCGCCAGCGTGAGCGAACCACAGCTCGAAATGAGCCAATCGCTCTGCGAGCTGTTCCCGGAGCTGGCGGAGACCTATTCTGCAACACCTCGTCCCCGAGACCGCATCCAGCTCCTCGTCGACCGTTACCCTGCGCGCATCGACCCGCGGCCCGATGGTTACAATCCGCGTGACCTCGTGCAAAGCGCAAACAATCTCATGAGCCTGGGTATCAAGGTCGGAACTGACGCCTATAAGTCCGACACTGGCGCGCACATCTTTATGTTTAAGAGCAGGTACCTTGGGCGCCTGCTGCAACAGATACCAGGGTTGAAACCAGTGCCTTACACCAAGAGCATTGCGGCTGCCCTCAACCAGGGCCGGTTCGATGTCGACGCGACATTGCAGGATCTGAAGGACAATCCGACGCTGGCGGCTTCCGTCATGCAAGCCTCGATCCAACTTGTTTCCCAGCGAGGCATACTGCCTGAACCCTCGCGCCGGGGACTTGTTGGCGATGATTCCGTCATGACAATGACCTTGACTCGCGAGCAGGCCGTACTGCGTGCCCAAATGGAGGCTTCCCGCGCTCAAGCCGAAGAGAAAGACATCACCCCGACGGCAATCGCGGTTGCCGAGGCACTCAGGAGCGCCGATATCCCGGTGGAGATGCCCCACCTTGCTCAGCGTTTGAGATCGGAAAGCTCGATGACCGACCAACTCGTCGGCATGGAGGCCTCGTTTGAGACTGGCGCCCAGCTGATCAGCAACGCTGTACGCCACGTCTTCGAATTCCCTGATAAGGATTTTACACGTGCCTTCAAGAAGGCCATTTTGGCCTTCGACGAGAGCGGCTATGCCGAAGTCAGCACGACCAACTGGTTCAGGTCGCGATCGCCCACCTTCGTCGGCATCAAGACTGTTTTCGCCACGCCGGGCGGCTACCGGTTCGAGGTGGAGTTCCATACGGCAGACAGCTACAAGGCCAAAATCGACAATCACGACACCTACAAGGAGCTGCAGAAGCTGCAGGAGCTGCAGCGAGAAAGCCATGAGCCCCTGGATCAGTCTGTAGCCGAGCAACTCTTGGAGCGCGTGCGACAGGCCTGCAACAAGGTCGTCATCCCCGACGGAGCCCTAGCGATCCCTCACTGGGACGCCGACGCGGATAGCACAGTTGGTGCAAGCCTGGCTCGTCGGTTGCACGTAGCCCCGCAACGACGCGCGGACCACTCCCCGCTCGCAAAAGAGATTCTTGGCGCCCTGGATGCGCGATCGATCGTGCTCGTCGGCATGAAGGGCGCCGGGAAATCCAGTGTGGGCCGTGCACTCGCCAAACGACTAGGGCTGAGGTTTGTCGATTCCGATAGAGAAATCGAAGCGAAGACCGGCAAGTCCATAGCCAAGATTGTCGCTGAGGATGGCGAGGCGCATTTCAGAAATCTTGAGGTGAACCAGATCAGGCAGTCGCTCGAACAAGGGCCGGCTGTGCTCGCAACCGGTGGTGAAGCATTCATGGTCGACGAAATCCGGCATCATGTTGGCGAGAAGGCGGTCTCGATCTGGCTCAATACCAGCGAGGACGTGATCAAGCGGAACCTAAGACGCAAGGGTCCGAAGGTGCAAACCGCCGACCAAGACCAGACCATCACAAACCTGATGCACGCGAGCAATCCCGTCTATAAGCTCGCTGACCTCACGATTGCCCCGCAGCACCAGCGGGATCTCAAGAGCGCGAATTCTTGCCTGACCGCGCTCCACGCCCATCTTTGCGGTGAGGGCAGGCAGGCCCAACCTCGTTCCGGCTTGGAGGAAGCGGCACCATGATGGCCAGCCACTCGGTGCCGTTCAGCTTCTCCATCTCCTGCATCTGGCCGAATGACCGGATGCGATAAGGGCCGGTCCTGTCAGTGCGTCGCCTCGACGTCCTCTTGCAACGCCTCCCGCGAACTGATGTCAGTGCGCGAGCGGCCCGGAACCCCGTCGCTCGGCTTTGATATCATCGTCGAGAACGATGGGGATGAAGCAACGGCATCCCGGAACGGCATGCCGGTCAGATAGATGAGTGGACAGGATTGAGCGAGCCGCTCGGCTCCGTTTCAGAGCTCCTTTACAGCAGGCTGTTCGTCAGCGTCTCGACAGCTAGCCAGAGTAGCAGAAAGGCGCCGTGCATACCTGATTGTGAACGTAAGAGGCTTAACGTGGACCCGAGTCACTTCAATCCATTCAGTCCGATTGCTCCGCGACTTTGCTCGAAAGCTCTTCCCGGGCAAGAGGGGACCAAAAAGCGGTTGAGCATGCTTGAGCGCTGGCGTCAGAGCCAGGCGCAGGGTACTTGGCGAGCCAACAGAGCCAACTCTGGCCAGCCAGTGTATCAGCCGGCTGCGTCGCCAAAATCGAGTTTCGATCAAGACGAGATTTTGCGATTGCATGACGCGGAACAACCCGCCGCTGCGCCGCACAATGCCAAGGGACTTTGGGCAGGGGTGGATCAGAGGGCGCAGTTGTCGGCCGATAGTTGGAATACGGCGAACTTTCGGCGGGGCCTGGTTCACCCGCTCATTCGCCAGCGTCAACCGTCAATCAACCCAGCCGCATCCCCCTTCAAGCAAGCGCCTTGGGGATCGTTGTTGGGTCAGCCGGATCCACCAGCATACGCCCCGGAACTGGAATCGCGGCGACCGACGGACGTCCGTGGAGCTCATGCGCGGAATGGAGTGGCAGAACGTAGTGCCCAGCGTATCCACGGCCGCAGACAAATCTCACCGTCGAGGGCGTTCCCTACACGGCGGTGTTGGCGCGAAGGGCAGGCAAGATGCATGCAAGCCTACCGAGCCTGAACAGGTGGTTGCCGACCGGTATCGGGATACATCGAACGATCTGCGGTCGCGCCCACGATACGTTTCGCTGTCGCGGCTGCCGCCATGTTTTCCATCCGCGGGCTGCGTTCCTGCAGCCCTCGCCTCGTGACGCAACGCAAAGGATTTCCTAGCATGGGTACTCGAAATTTCATCGCAGCAGCGGCCTCCCTCGCCCTTATGGTGACGGTTTCGTCACCCTGCGAGGCCCGCGGCCCCTTTACCAACGACACGGCCTCGCGCACCGAGGCGCTGGCCCTTTTGGAAACCCTCAACGCTGACCTGCTCAGCCATCCCAGCGCCACGCTCACGCTGGAACGATGGTGTGGTGACCACGGGCTGGCGCCGGAAGCGAAGATCGTCGCCCGTCGCGTTAAGAGCGATGACAAACTGCTGCCGGAAAATGGCCGTGAGGCATTGGGCATTAGCGCCGACGAACCGGTTCGGTACCGCCATGTGCAGCTCGCCTGTGGCGCGGTAGTGCTCTCCGAAGCCGATAACTGGTACGTCCCGTCGCGGCTCACACCGCAGATGAACCAGATACTCGACACCACTGAACAGCCCTTCGGCAAGGTGGTCCAGCCGCTGCACTTTCGCCGACAGACCATTAGCGCCGAGCTGCTATGGTCGCCGCTGCCCAAGGGATGGGAGATGGAGGCGCCGCTGCCGGCGGAAGGGGAGGGCGTGCTGGCCATTCCCCACGAGGTGCTTCGGCACCGGGCCATCCTCTATAGCGGGGCGAACCAGCCCTTCAGCCTAGTGGTGGAGACCTACACAGCCGAAGTTCTGGCCTTCGGCCGCCGCTTGAAATTCACGAATTTTCACTTGCGGGCTGGTTGCCACTTATCCGAATCAGAACAGCAAGACGGCAGGGTGCGGTAGCTGCATCGCAAGGAGTGTTTGTGATGGAAATATCCGGCGCGGCCCAGGCGCCGAAACCATTTCGGCAGCGACGATAACGATCAAATCTATGCTGTGGGCAGTGACCCAGCCTTCGGCGGCGCGGGCCATGACTACGTCGACGGAGCCTTGCACTACTTTGGCAGTTTTTTAGTTCTGGGAGCGTTTTGAGGATTCCCAAGAGCGGTTTTGCTTGATTCATGAGAGGTCGGCTGTTGGAGGGGCCGACCATGAACAGGGATTGGCAACTCGATCTGGAGCGGTGGCTTGAGCCGTTCGTCTCGGCGTTGCGGCACAAGACGCGTACGCGGATGTGTCCGGCCTATATTGCTGGGCTGATTGGCCTTGGGGATCGCAAGAGCGTCCAACCGATGGCGGCGCGCGACGCAGGCGTCAACTATGACCAGCTGCACCACTTCATCGCGAGCGGCGTGTGGGATGCTGCGCCGCTGGAGAAGGGCTGCTGGCGGAGGCTGACAGACAAGTTGGCGGGAACGATGCGTGACTGATCGTGGACGACACCGCGCTCCCCAAGAAGGGGCGCCACTCGGTCGGCGTCGCGCCGCAATATGCCTCGGCGCTTGGCAAGAACGCCAACTGCCAGACGCTAGTGTCGCTGACGCTGGCCTCTGGCGAAGTGCCGCTCATGCTGGGGTTGCGGCTGTTTCTGCCCGAAAGCTGGACTTCCGATCCCGCCCGGCTCGACCGTGCCGGTGTGCCAGAGGACCATCGTGCTTACAGGACCAAGCCCGAAATCGCGCTGGCCGAGATCGACCGGGCTCGTGCAGCCGGCTTACGCTTTGGCTGCGTGCTCGCCGATGCCGGATATGGCTTGAGCGCGCCCTTCCGGCAGGCACTCACCGAGCGCGGTCTCGCCTGGGCGGTCGGCATCCCGTTCAAGCAGAAGGTCTATGCCGCCGACGTGGCGATGATCTTCCCCGTTGCCGGACGCGGCCGCCCGCGCCGCCGGCATATCCCCGATGTGAAGTCGATGACCGCGCAGGCGGCCTCTCGGCGCGCTTCGCCGCTGTCCGTGTCCGGGTTGCGGATGGCCACCCCAGCGCATCCGCGACATGGGCGCTCAACATCTGCCCGGCGAGGAGGTCTGGGTGATCGGCGAGCACCGCTCGACCGGCGAGCTCAAATACTACCTCTCCAACTTGCCCGCCGACACCCCGCTCGAGCAGATCGCAGGCGCCATCAAGGCGCGCTGGGTCTGCGAACAGGCGCATCAGCAGCTCAAGGAGGAACTTGGCCTCGACCACTTCGAGGGGCGCTCATGGACGGGCCTGCACCGCCACGCGCTGATGACGATGATCGCCTACGCCTTCCTGCAATCTCGCCGCCTCAAACAAGCGGGAGGGGGAAAAAGCATCCTCGGCCCGCCGCCTCAACCGAGCCTACCCGCCGTCAGGCAAGCCATCCTCACCGCGCTCGCGCAGCCGCCCCCAATCCGTTGTCCCCCCTGCCACAGAACCCTCTCCGCTAAAAAACTGCCAAAGTAGTGCTAGGTCAACGACACGTATCATCGTGGGACAATGACACGCTCCACGGCGGCTCGGCAACAATGTCCTCCACGTGGGTGACGGCAGGGACTGCTGGTCGGCGACGAAGACAATTACACTTTCGTGCTCCCGTCCCATAATCCAACGCCTGCGCCAGCTAACGAATTCCCGGCGACCTGAGGGCATTGCCGACGGACATGACCGGTATCCAGGATTTCGATCCGAAGCCTCTCGCCTTCGATGCTGCGCAAGGTCAGTTTCAACTTCGACTTCGTCAACAATGGTAGCAAACAACCTGGCTCCCGGCGTCTACAACTGTGCGGCTTCGGCTGCGAAGGCGAGCACGCTATGGTGATCACTGGCCAATCTTTCACCTCTGCCTCCGCCGCCGCGAGCGCGATCTGCGGCGAGACCCCCCGCAACATAATCGTATATTACGACACCCCCACCAAACTCGCGGGTTTGGCCTATGTCACCCAAAAGAACCACGCGCAGCACTTCATCTACCTGAACTAGCGTGGGTGCCCTGCGCCTCCCGCGTCGGACTTCACCTCGCCTGAACCGGAAAACCCATACAGACCAACACCCCGCCGCCAGCGCCTATTCCGCCACTTATGGGGCGCGTCAACGATGTGCCGATTCAAGCCGGACGCGGCAATTTTTCGCTTTTGCCTAGTCTAACACCGAAGTATTGGTATCAAGTCGGCCTGACCTATGGCCTGTCAATGTTGCAATTGTTACAAAGGAATACGCATATGGCGACTGGAACAGTGAAGTGGTTCAACAGCACCAAGGGGTTTGGATTTATCCAGCCCGACAATGGCGGTCAGGATGTTTTCGTCCACATTTCCGCCGTCGAACGCGCGGGACTTTCGACCCTCACCGACGGCCAGAAGATCAATTATGAGATCGAACAGGACCGTCGCACCGGCAAGTCCTCCGCTGGCAACCTCAGCAAAGTTGGGTGACTCCTCTCCAGCGGCCGGCAGGAACCTGCCGGACGCGCCACACCCCGGATGCGAACGAGACACGGGCTCGACCGCAGACCGGGGTAGCAGATTGTTGCCAGCCGCCGCGAATTATTGTGAGCCAAGGATGTTTGCGAGTGAAGCCGAGCTTGTCCCAGGCTGAACGAAAGCGCGAACTACATTTTGCCGATCCCTCTCAAAGCCAGCCCTCGGAGAAGAAGTGTGATCGCGACCGGGCGGTCCTCACCCGACATTGAGGAAACGCGCCGTTTCGCGCGCTGTCGAGAAGGGCAAAGTCCAGACAAAGGATCTACCGATATCGGTGTTTCTCGCAGTGCCTCGCCAGCTGGGGAGAAGGTTTGCTCCCCTCGGAAACCGACAGCTCAAGCTTGCCCACTCGGGCGACAAGGGAGCAGCCGTAAGAGCCTGAGTTTAGCCGAGCCGCTTAGGTTTGCGCCCGGTCTTCGAAGCGCACGCCTCGTCCATCTCGGCGTCGAGCACCTCCTGTATCGCCACACGATCAGTGCTTGAGGTCGACGCCTGGCAACTGCTGGCGCAAGTACGTCGCCACCGCGACCGTTATTAGGCACCGCTATTGATCAGCCCCGTGCTCTAGGCGTAACGCCGAGGCCGGAGCCATGGACCTTGGCCTCGTTCAAGGCTCAAGCCGCGATAAGCGAAATGATCCGTCGGGGACGGCAATCAAGGAAATGGACATGCCACGCTGCGGCACCAGCTCACGAACAAAGCGGCTTGCTGGGTACGCTGGCACTCCAAGCGCGAGCGCTCTCATTTCCCGGCATCATTGGTTCTGCTCATGATGCTTAGCTGCCAATGCCGCTTCCAAACTCGCGCCAGCAACCTGGTGGTGTAATGTCCCGAGGCTGGGCCCCCGACGAATGGCCGGGCGGTCGTCTCAGTCTAAGCCTGCCTCGACAGGCCTGCATGGAAGATGCAAACCGGCCTCTCGCTCAGATCGAAGTGGATGCGGCGGACATCATGATCGCATGCGAGTCTTCTGATTCGACTGTGGCGACAGTGTTGTCTTGCGTAGGCTCGGCGCAAGAGCTTGGCTCGCCTCCATGTTGACGCTCGGTGCGAAACTCGGCGCAGGTAAGGCTGCAACGCTGGCTTAGGCTTGTGTCCAGCTGTTGCAAAGGCATGCTTGGATCTAGTGCGACTGCCGGCCCCAGGCCCTGTTTCCAGACGAGATAAAGCACTGCCAACGAATATGCGACCTGCATGAGCAAAAAGCACAGACCGGCTTGCACAAACACGGCGATGAACGAGCCGGTCAGGCAATACGTCGCGATGGCAAAAACGGCCAACGTGCCGACCATGCCGCTAACAAACCGGGCTGCTGCCATTTGCTCAATCCCGTCTTTCGCTTGCCGAACCCTCGGCCGGTTCAGCGGCGTGTTTAAAGAGTACGAACAAATAGTCCCAGCTGGGGGCATTGCCCTGACATCGCAGGCGCAGCAGCTGAGACAGCTTCGGGTTCAACGTGGCTGTCGCGGGCTCGGCATTGGCGAAACGGCCCCGGTGTGGGCGCTTTGAATCGCGCCGCGATCCGGAAACCAGATGACCGTCCGGAGCAAACACGCGAACCAGATTTTCGATCGCTGTTCGCAGTTCCGCTCTGCACGGGACATGGCAAAGCACGTCGCCCAGGACGATGAGGTCGAACAACTCCCTGCCTGAGCTGCGTTGGTCGTCGTAGACCACCCGACCGATGCGCGAAAAATCCTGCACGCGCAGGCGCGTCAGGGAAAGCATTTGCGGCTCACGTCCATGACCGTGAGCCATTCGCAATGCGTCGCCAGCTGCTCCGTTAAAGCCTTGGTCCCCCACCCGGCCTGAAGCCGAGCGCTAGGGGACCTTCGCAAGATGCTACCCGCAACAACTGCCTGGTGGCATTGGCGCTCGAAGGCGCTGGCGTTGATCTGCCAGGGATTGCTTTCTGGCAATTCCAAACACAAGAGTTGATGATCGTCGTGCGACAATGATGAGCCCTTCGCCATTCTCAGAGACTTGTTCTCCAGATTGTCTTTTGCGGGGAGGAAGAGGCTGGATGGCCAAAAGATGGCCTGCGAGCCAGGGGTTTTGTCGGGCAGTGCGAACCGGAAGCGGAGTGCGCATTGTCCAATGGCGAGAGGAAGAGGAGCGAGATCTGCCCTGCCGCCCAGACGTCCTAATCCATCGCGCCTCAGAGCGCACGAACAGATCTCCTACGGCCACTTCCTGAAGCACGGGGTACGCTCTTTCGCTTGCCATCGATTGATCAGCAGATAATTGTAGCCGTCCCTAATTTATAACTGTCGATCGGAACAATGGATTGTTTGGATGCAACACATCGAAGCGGTAGATGTCTGAGCGGACTTGGATGACCAGCTCGCGATGGGCATTATCTCGTTTGAGCGAGCATTTCGGGGAGTTCACGCAAGGCCACGTAGCCATCCCACTTCGGAATCATGAGATTTCGGCTTCCGTGGCCCAACGGTCGCTAAAGCCGAGCTATGCCATGAGGCCCGCTCTCCGACGGTTGCGGCATCGTGGAGCCTCCGTGACCCGCAAACTTGCGGATCGCTCCGATGCGCAGCTCCTGCAAACCTTGTGCCGCCATGTCCCTCACGTACTCCAGATTGAACCTTCTGGGCCAATTCGCGACAAAGCCTGGTCCGAGTCATGCGCGCCTAGATATCTTCATAGCGGACCGCGTCTGTCGACGAACGAGTACGGCTCGGGACCTCACCACAGCAGTATCCCGAGTGACGACTTGTTCAGCTTCTTGCCCGCGGCTTTGTCGGCCTCAGTTCTGCGGCCATTGTTTCCCGGTGGTCAAATCGCGCAGGGCCTCGGGCCGGCAAGTCGGCGCTTTACCAGCGCCATCTCAGCACTTGCCGCGCGCAATCGTATTCGCCTGTGCTTCAGCAGATGCAGGCGATGCTGACGAGTGCCGCCAAGCCATCTCCATGAGGACACCGGCGACGGCACTCGCACCCCGCTCGCAGACGACCGGTTCGATGCCGCTCAAGTCTTCGCCCTTTAGCAATGACCAATCGTCATGCATGCTCTGCGGTGCGGCGGCCGGCCATGTCGACGGCCGGAGTTTCGCCCGCAAGGCAACGCGAGGATGCGGATCGCACCCATCCTCTGGCAAAATGGGGCAGGGACAGCTCTCGCGCGCTCGCGGTCGTTAGTCAGATTGTGGGCAACACGACAGTCTCAGCTCGAAACACGACAGTATCAGCTCCGCAACGAGCACGTCGGAAGCGAATGGTGCTGTTTTTCAATCTTCTTGCGGTTGGCACGACAAATGCGACGCTGCTGGCGAAGCTTCCGGAGAGCGCTGATGAACAATCGTCGCGCGCGCAAATGACGAAGCTACGGCGGTGTCAGACATCAGGAGAGAACATGATGACAAAAGTGCGGATGGCTGCGGCGCAGGTCGCTACAGCGTTCATCGTCCTTATGGCAATGAGCCAGCAGGCCTTGGCGGCAGACCCTGTGCAACCTTACATCGCAAAGGACCAAGGGCCGGTTGAGACGCCGAGTCCATGGCAGATCCGCGTCCGCGCGTTGGGAGTGAAGACCAACGATTCAGGTTACGTCGGCATGATTGCCGGTTCCAATCTCTCCTATTCAGACACCATAACCCCGGAATTCGACATCTCCTATTTCTTCACAGAAAACATCGCTGCCGAACTCATACTCGCCACCACCTCCGCCAAGGTCGACGGCGCCGGAGCGATCGGCGCGCTGGGGAACGTCGGCAAAGTCTGGGTGCTGCCACCCACACTCACGCTGCAGTATCATATTACCGAGTTCGGGACCTTCCGACCCTATGTTGGGGCCGGCCTGAACTACACCGTCTTCTACAATCAGAGTGTCGGCAGCGCCGATGCTCTTTATGTGAAGAACACCTTTGGCGCCGCGCTGCAGGTCGGCTTC
Source organism: Mesorhizobium sp. CNPSo 4688 (assembly GCF_057784295.1). NCBI lineage: Bacteria > Pseudomonadati > Pseudomonadota > Alphaproteobacteria > Hyphomicrobiales > Phyllobacteriaceae > Mesorhizobium > Mesorhizobium sp. CNPSo 4688. The sequence continues at coordinate 65,972 of NZ_JBWLUY010000025.1, read as the reverse complement.
GATTACATGCTGGACCCGCACTGGGGGGTCAACTTCGACGTCAAGAAGCTTTTCCTGGAACCAGATTTTACCGTCAAAGTGGCTGGCACCGATCTGAAGGGCAAGGCCAAGCTTGATCCGTGGCTAATTGGTGCGGGCCTCACATACCGCTTCTAATGGGTCGCCATGTGAATCTTCGGCACCGTTTTCGGACAGGTGAAAACACCCCGATGATGGAGCTGCGACGCTGACATTCTGGCGCTCTGGCGTGGGGACATGTCGCCAGCAAACGAGCCTATATGCAACCTTTTCAATGAGGCACCAAGTGCAAAGCCCTACGATGAATACCGATGTTTTCACGGCTTATGAATCTAACGTCAGAAGATTATCTCTCGAAATCGCGGCTATCACGGCTCCGGGCTCGTAACCGGCAGCCTGACTGGCCTTCCGTTCTTTCATCAATTTTTCGACCTTCCGCTCAATCTGGTGCGTCATACGACAACGCCGCACCACTATCGCCAAGCCCGGGACGGCGAAAGCGAGGAAGCGTTCTCCAAGCGCTGTGCCGATGACCTCGAAGCCTTGGTCCTCGCCGAGGGCCCTGAGACGGTTGCGGCCTTCATTGGGGAGCCGGTACTCGGAACTGGCGGCATCGTTCCGCCTCCTAAGGGGTATTGGGCCGCTATTCAAGCGGTGCTCGACAAATATGACATCTTGCTTATCGCGGATGAGGTCGTCTGCGGCTTCGCGCGGACAGGCGAGAAATTCGGCTCTCACCTCTATGGCATGCGGCCGGACTTCGTGACGATCGCCAAGGGTGTGAGTTCAGCCTACCTGCCCATCTTCGGTTCGATCATCGGCGATCGTGTCTGGTCGGTTTTGGAAGAAGGAACGGAAAAGCACGGTCCGCTGGGCCATGGCTGGACATATTCTGGACACACGCTCTGCGCGGCGGCCGCCCTTGCCAACATTCAGGTGCTTAAGCAAAGAAACATCTTGGAGCATGTCCAGGATGTCGGCCCCTACTGGCTTTCGCGCATGAAAGCGGAACTGGAGGGACATCCTATTGTCGGCGAAGTTCGCGGAGTTGGAATTCTGTCCGCCGTGGAGTTGATGCGAGATCCCAAGGCGCGCGTGCCGTTCGAGCCCGAACTTCAGGTCGGCGTGCGGGCCGCTGCTGCCCTGCTCGAGAATGGTGTTAGCGGCCGTGCTATGCCGCATGCGGATATCCTTGGATACGCGCCACCTCTCATCATCACCAGGGAAGAGGCGGACATCATCGTCGACGCGACGGCGAAATCGATCGAAACTACCTACCGAGCGCTCAAAACTGAGGGCGCAATATGATCCTGGCGGTAGCCGTCACGCCAGCAATGGCGAAGACCACGAGAGCAAAGCCCTAGGCTCAATAGATACCGGCGTCGATTTCCGGCCGACAGGTGAGGGTCGGCGACTAACGTTTTTTCGCAGCTCTGCCGCGGCGGTGCGGATCTCCCTGGATCGCTCTCTTTCCGCGCACGCCCTGCCGGTTTCCTCCCAACCGGCAGGGCGCCTTGTGTCGGCGTCGCCATGCCGGCGTGTTTGTCTCATTCCAATCGACGCGATGTCGGAAGGGGAGCCAGGGCGAAATTTGGAAATGCAGGAAGTTTTCGAGACATTCCTGGAGCGGCTGTCTGAAAGCGTGGATGAACCGAGAAAGCCGGCCGTCCGCGCCGTTATGCTTCCCAAGCGCCGCCAAACCGATTTCTACCTGTATGACTTCACAGCCTGTTTAGACCTCTCCAATGGCAGGGTCATTCTTCTCGACGAGGTCCACATGATCCTGCTTCTGATTGCACCCGAACGGTACGACGATTTCACCGATCACCTGCATGCCATGCACCGTCTGCGGCATCGCGTCTTCCAGGAGCGGCTCGACTGGGACGTGCGGACCAACGGTACGAGACCGATCGCTTCGATGCTCTGAAGCCCATTATCTATTGCTGCGAGGCGATGGCGTAAACGGCTGCGTTCGCCTGTTGCCGTCGACCGGACCGACCATGATTCGTGACGCGTTTCCGGTTCTGCTGGACGGGCAGCGGCGCCTCAAGATCCTCGTGTTTGGGAAAGCAGCCGCCTCGCGCTGGCCAGCCGCCGACCGCGCCAAAGCGGGCGAGCGGAATTGCCGTCGCCACGTACATGCTCTTCGCCGGCATGATCGAGTTCGGATAGTCGCGGCGCCTTCGCCAGATTGTCACCGTCACGGATTTGCGCATGGAGCGTGTCGCTTTTACTTCCCGATTTCAATTGAAACGCTAAGGTAAAGATCTTGCAATCTCCGACCGTGCCGTTGCGGCTTCATTTGGGGGTAGGGGCTTTCTCAGAGCCCCGTCGCCATGGTGAGGTTGGTGCGGAATCGATCGCGCCTCCGTTGATATTTGCGGGTCGTCTCGGCCGAGGCATGGCCAAGCTGCTGCTGGACGTAACGTCCTCGATGTCGGCCCAGGAGGCGGAGGCCGGCGCGCAGCGAGTGACCTGAGAACAGCAGCGCCCGTTTCCCTTACGGAAGATCGGAGCGGACGCCGGCGGCGAGCGCGGTCTGCTTGACCAGGCGGGCGACATGCTTGTCGCAGAGCCGTTCGACGTCGACGGTGTTGTTGTCCTTGAAGATGCGGCGGAAGAGCGGCCACGCGCGATGCGGCCGAAGCGGATCAGGCTCTCAAGGGCGGCGAGCGGCCAGGTCTGATCGGAAGCGCCGCGGCCGACCTCGACCTCGCGCCAGCCCGTCTTGCCGCGCAGCGTCACCGACGCGCCCTTGACCGGAAATTTCTCGATCCAGCCCTGGCCATCGCGCACGACGTCCGGACGACGATCTCGGAGCGCCGTAGGCCGCCGGCAAAGCCGAGCAGTAAGATCGCCCGGTCGCGCAAGCCCCGCAGATCACGGCCAAGCGTGTTGACCATGGCCTTGATGTCGTCGCCAAGCACGGCTTCCTTCTGCCGCGGCTTGCGCGGTCCGTAGGCCGGAGCCTCGAGCCTGCGCTCAATGTATTTGCGCACCGTCTTGCGGTCGATCCCGCTCTCCTTAGTGATCGCCGACACCGACAGGCCCTGGCGTCTCGCGTGTTTTCGGAATTGGCGTAGCCTGTGGCGGTCTCGACCAGGGCTTCCAGGCGCGACGGCGCCCATTGCCAGGACCAGGTCGACGATGTCCGGCAGCTCACCATCGAGGTGGTCTGCGAGCGGGAGGTCGATTTTCGCGGGTTTCGATGGGGAGCAGGCTATCGCATTCGTCCGATAAGGCAAGCTTACCGGACATAAAACAACACCGACAGGCGCGGCGGTTTGTCCCTGTGTTTGTTGCCAAAACCGCCGCAGGGATTCATCCTGCTCGCGATGATTCTGCGCCCCAAAATCCTCTCCGCGCCACCAGGCGCCGACCCTCGGAGCCACCGTGTCCGTCCCGGCAGTCGCGCTGCCGCGCTAGCTGCGTCGCGCCGTTCCTATCGCGCAAAGCCCTGCCGCTGAAGGGCTTGGGTCCAAATGCGCTTGAAGACATCGCGATCGCCGGCGGGCGCCGCCATCGGGGCGCTCGACGCGGTGGTCCGCCGGACAGGAGCGGCGGGCCGGCGCGTGGCGGCAGCGGTTGGCGCTCGGCGCGGCCGCAGTGACGACCAGACAGGCGGGGCGGGTGAGGACGAAGCCGCTCTGCGCGATGCCGTCCTGCTCACGCGTCCCGGGGACGACGTCGGCCCGGCGGGGAAGATGCTGTCGGCCTGGCGCCGGCTGGCGGCACGGCCCGCCGAGGAGCTGCTGACTGAGACGAGCACAGCCCGGCTGCTTGAAGCCCTGTCTCGCTCGGGATGACGAGACTGCGAACGACCTGGCAGACGAGCTTCGACAGCTTGCGGCGAGCGAAGGCGCCGTCGGAATGCTGATCGGCTTCTTCGCGGCCGCCGAGCGGCTCGACCTTCCACGCACGTGTATCCGGGCCGGGCCCCTTGACGTGATCTCGGCGGCAAGCGGTTCGGAGATGACGGCTATTCCCGCAGGAGCTGGTCGCCGTGCTGGGCGTCGCGTTCCTATGCCGACCTGGGGCTGCGCCTCGAGGATCGCGACGATCACGCCGCCTATATCGGCCACCGGCTGTCCGTGCTGAAGGACGACAAGCGCGCGATCTTCGCCGCCGCCGCGCACACGCAACGGGCCGCGGACTACCTGTCGCGCTTCAGCGTCTCCGAAGCCGCCGCCGCGGGAGCGGCGGCCTTCGAACCGAAGCGATACTTATGCGACAGCTGGCCATCGCTGCACGCCGAGTGTCACGTTACGCCTCGGCGTGGGTATCGGCGCGCAGGAGGACATCGTCAAAGATAACGCCGGCCTCATCATGGCTGACAGCGCGACTTGATAGCGCGCATACTCGCCGGGCGCGAATTCCACGCCGAACCGGTCGACTACATCCTTTTGGGAAAGCCTGAAGCCGTAGGTGCGTAGTGACCGGCGCCCGTTGGTATCGCGCGTCGAGACCGCAACCACTTTCCAAAAGACAAGAGGATACTGCACGACGCCGGTCCCAAAATCCTCAGACGGATCGTTCGCGTCCAAGATCGGTCCCGCGATGATGCAGGCGCGCGTGTCACCGGATTGCAAGTCGCGTTGAATGTGGTTTTCGAAACCGCCCCACAAGCCTTGAACTCCTGGCCATTGCTTTTCCGGTTGGGAGCGGTTGAAGGCCGCATGTTGCGGCGTGCAATTTGAGAAATGAAACGTGTCGGAATTGGCAAACTCGATTTCCGTCGGCGTATCACCCCAGGCATTGTCTTCCCTGCGCACGATATGGCCCCGGTCGATCTGTTTGGCGGGCGCGTAGATGTCGGGATCGCCCAATTGGAATTGCTGCGGAATTCGCGGGTCAAACACCCAACGATCCTGACCGAAGAAGGCGCGGCCGCTGGAGGTCCTTTTCGATGCATCGTAGTCGACATTGACCGCCGACCACATCTGCATGCGTCGGGAAGCGTTCATGGCCAGGCTGAAGTGATGGTATTTGAGCACGACGATCTGGCCATTTTCCTCATACATCTCCTGGTCCCGCCCCTGCGAAATGCGAGGCAGCGGCACGGTGATATCGTTTTCGAGGAAGTCAGGGTTGTAGCCTTCTCGATCGTCGTAATTGGGGTCGAAGCGCAGTGCTTTCTCGAGCGCCTCGTCTGCCGCGACCGCGGCTGTCGCCTGTGGAAGCTGAGATACCGGCACACCGCTACCAACGAAAATCGTCACTGGTCCGGAAAAATTCATGGTAACGCCGCCCATCACATTTCCTTTCGTGTTTGCGAAAATTTTGGAGGGATCAGATAGCAGAGGACTAAGCGCTTCTGGCGCGCGAGGCGTCGCCAGCTTCGCGACCTCATCGGTAGGATCGGTCGTGTTGGCCAGCAATTCGTCCAAAAGATGCTTGGAGGCAGGCGTGGTCGGTACAAGCCCGCCGAAGGCCTTGACCAACGCACTTATGCGCACACCCTCATTCGCGATCCAGTCTATCCCGTCATCCGGCTGGCCAGGTGACCATGCCGAACCGTCTTTGTTGAGAATTGTATTGCCCCGCATTTTTGGAATGGAGGCGTGGTGCAGCCCGACGACCTCCCACATTTCCGAATAGCACGCCGAGCCCGATGATCCTTCCTCGGTGTCGGTCTCGTACCGGAGGAAACCGTCGTCCCGCAGCTCAAGCAGCCGGCAATTCTGCATTGCATAGCGTTTTGGGCCGCCGTCAGGATATTCGATCATCCGGATCGGCATTCCGGGCAGGATCTTTGACCGCGACCCATTGATCGTCAGGAAGTTGACAGAGGAGAGAAGCTCTCCTGTGATCGACTTCGGCTTCACCGCTACGAGCGCGAAATCGAGATCCTCCGCCGAGAAGAAAAGCGCATCAGGATCGAACTCGAAAATGATGCCGCGGGCGACACCCGATGCCGTCTCATCATGAAGAAAGTTGGCGCCGGTTCCTCGTACCGAGCCGGAATCCGGAAACACATGCCAGTTGGTCAGAAGAACGTTAGGCGAAACCATGAACCCGGTCGCAAACCCGACCGGGTCGACCTTCGGATCGACATTGGCCACGATGCGCGCGACCGGCTGGCCAGCGGCCCGGGCAGCATCGTCTGGCGGCAAGCTGTACCAGTCAAGGGTAGGGCCCATCTTCCGCTCGACGAACACCGGAAGACGGCCTTATGCCTTCAGTTCGCTCGCCTGATCAAAGCTCGAACGGCGAGCGTCGTAGCGCGCCTGTTCCGATGGCGTCACTTGCGTCGTCGCAGGCGTTGGCGGCTGCGCTTTCCACCGTTTTGCCGCCGCAATCATTACCGCGCGGCGCCGTTCGTCGAACAAATTAGTCGCGGCCATCGTAGAGTCCTTCCTCCGGGGAACAGGGACAGTGTATGAGATTCTATTTGAAGAGAGCGATCGATAGATTGGAATTTAAACGATTTAATCTTCAGACAAGTGAATAGCTAAAGATCGAAATATTTAAACGGCTAACATATTTGAAAGCGCAGGCCTTTCCAGTTCGTCATTCCTCTATGCATTTCCAAAAAAATCCAAACCTCCTCTTACGTCACTATGCAACAAGGAGTAATGTGAGGTCAATGTGAAGAATAGAGTTCTCAACGAAGTTCCTAGGGCGGGATCGCTTGTTCGGTTGTCTTTGGCGGCAGGAGCTTCGGCCTGCCTGCGCATAGGAGGACCTGAAGGTCATTCGATCACGTAGAGATCACAAAGCGGTGACTTTCACTGCCGCCGCTTCAACGGGTGCAGAGCATTCTTGGGGGAGATGTCCATGACAGCGCTTACCAGACCGGACACGAAGTTGTGTGTCGCTCACTTTGCCGCCGCCGCCCGCCGGTTCGTTCCGGTCCTTCTCATTTTGCTAGGCGTTTCCGGTTGCGAAAAAAATCTCTTCCAGGCCCCGCCCCATGGTGGCACTGCCGATGTGCCTCCCGCACCTGTGTCGGACAGCGTTCTCACGCTGGTGGCGGAAATCCCGTATGTGACACTTGTGCAAGCAGCACAGTCGAAGATTCCCCAATCCGTACCAGTGCAGGGAGATGGTCACATCGGATGTGTCGGTATCCCTCATATCAATCCCGGACATGTGGGACATCATACTGAGTGCCGTTGGATCGGCGTCCGTGTTTGCGCTGAAGTGCCAGATATTACCGCTCCGAGCATTGGCACCACGGACCAATGCGCGGACTACCATTGGCATGCGGATATCAAAACGGATGGCCCTCTTGTCATGGCCCAGGCAGGCAGTGGCGTTCACGTCGAACAGCCGTTGTTTGTCAGCGGCCAGGCCGGCGTCGGCGGCGACCTCGCTAGACTGCTTTCGCTTTCCGGAAAGAACTTCGAGGCTCGGCTAGTCCCCGGCATCGATCTGCAGCTCGACATGAACGATAAGTGGTGCCCCGTACTCTCGGGAACCCCAACCGGCAGATGGGTGAGCAGTGCTTCGGTGGAAGTCGTGGCCAAAAACTGCCTCGGCTTTGATCTTGGAAACCTGGGGCACCCCCAGGTCTGCGCAGGGCCAATCAATCTGGGACTGGCTGACGTGTTGAACGGCCAGATCAATGACCACCGTGCCAAGATACAGGATGCCATCGCCAAAGCTCTGCCCTGTGATGCGCTTCGGTCAAAGGTGGAGGCCCAATGGCACGCCTTTTCGATCAAGATTGACCGGGCGGGCAGCACGCCCGTCTATCTCAACATCGTCCCCACAGCGGCGAGCTTTTCGGGCCTGGTCGGTGAAGCGCAAGGCATGAAGATGTCCGTGCGTGTCGCGGCAAAGACCAGTCTTGCCGCAGAGCCAATTGCTACGCAGTCCCAGCCTCTGCCCCCATTGGGCAAAACATCAGCCGATCGAAGTCAGGCCGATATCACGCTGCAAGCAACCGCACCCTATGGATTGCTGTTGGACGAGTTGTCAAAGAACCTTAAGGGTCGCGATTTCCAGCAGCAGACGCCAGCAGGCGCCGTCGATGTGAAGGTCGAAGATGTTGACCTCTATCCCAGCGCTGGCTCCGTCGTGGTTGGCTTGAAGGTACAGGCAAAGCTGCCGGGAGAGTTCTTGAACACGACCGGCTGGGTTTACCTCTCAGGGCAACCCCGCGTCGAGAAAACTGGAACAGCGATCTCGATCAACCAATTGCATTTCGCGACCGTCCTGGACAACGCATTCTGGAAGGCTGCACAATCCCTGTTCGAAACCCAGATCCTCGCAGATTTAGAGGCTCATTCACGAGTTGATCTCAACAAGCAGATCAACGACGCATCGGATGAGATTTTGAAGGCCGTTCACAATACCAATGTTCCGGGATTGAAGATTTCCGCTGACACTCCGTCGATCGAACTCCTCGACATCACCGTCGGGCCAAAAAATCTGATTGCCAGTGCCCGGCTCAAAATGAATTTCGATATCGCGCTATCAGCTGATTCAGTAGGTCAGTAGCCCGCCTGCCATATGAGCCGTGACCACCCATACGAACAAGAGGTGCAAATGACGCAATCGCAGCTTAGCAAGGTTTGGTTTGTGGTCGGTGCGCTCCTTCTCTACTACGCCCTGAATTCTTGGGTGGTAGCGCAAGGCGGGGAAGAGATATTCGGTGCAAAGCTGGTCATGAAGGCGAGGGTGCCTGCAGTAATGACCGCAATCCCGATATGTTCGATTTTGCTCGCACTAACCTCACTCGTTGGACGCGTCTATGCCCTACGCGGCGGCCCGCACTGGCATGCGCGGATACCGGTTGTCGGCTTCGACGCAATCGAGACGGGCTCGCGAGAGGGTCGTATATATCAAGCTGTGATGGTTGTGGTCTTCTCCGTGCTGCCCGCGATCGCGCTGGTCTATTTCTGGTGTACGTTTATGTCCGCGACGGTAATGCTGAACGACGGCAAGAAGGACCCAGGCGCCAGCCTTTGGGATTGGTCGCAGCTGCGGACGCTGAACGATCCCGCTCGTGTCTGCACTGAATTTCACAAGGAACTGGCCGATCCGTGTATCGGTAATGCGGCCGTGCTGCCGGGCCTTGAGCCAACAATCTTTGGCGCGCTAACCCTGGCGGGCATTATTGCGCTCGCGCTGCACTGGCGTGCCGTGCCGGGGGGGGGCCAACGGCATGAGGCCCCACCGATAACGGCCCGCGGCAGGTAAGCGTCAGGCGAAATGCGACTGCCAGTCAGTTGCTGGCGTTCGGTACAAGCCATCCGCTACTAAGCGACGCGCCCAACCTACGCGCGAGCACGGCATCGGCATTAGGCAGTTGCCGCCACTGCGCACCGCTCCCGCCAATCACATCATAGCCTTGAAGTAACGGCGGTTGTCTTGCGCACGGCGGCAGCCCCTTTCGCTTCGGTCGCGCGAGCGCGGCAGGTCAACATTGATCGGTCGCTCCGAGCCGTCTTTCCCCTTTGGCAGATCAGCACTCTGTCGGCGAAGTGCGCCGTCACCTCAGCCCCCGCCTTGGGCACGAGTTCTCCGGTGGCCAGCGCCAGCGCATCTGCATCGCGCGCGCGCTCGCGCTTGAGCCGCAGCTCATTGTGGCAGACGAGGCCGTCTCGGCGCTCGATGTTTCGGTGAAGGCGCAAGTCGTCAACCTGATGCTGGATCTGCAGGGGTACCTGGTCGCGGAATCCTGACCGAAAGGGTCGGAAAACGTCGGTAATCCGACAACTGCTGTCGGGTACATCGAGGTCGCGACACGACAGCACTAGACCCGATGTCCTGCTGTACACCATTCAAGCCATTGAATGATTTGCGGATAATTTGTTCTGAGGCTCTCTCGACGCAGTTGGCACGATTGTTGAAGCTCCCAAGTCGCGACGCTCGACAAAATGAGATCGGCCACGCTCCCGCCGCCTGCCGCCCGGGCCTCTTCACCGCCAAGCGTCTCACCTAAACCGCAGACCGGTTGACGGAAAACTGCAATGGAGATGTCTACGATGCAGACTCTAATGCCGACGCTGTCCGGTCGGCGCCGGCCGTTACGTTTTGGCGACGACAACATATGCGATGTTATCGCCAAAACTTTGGAGAAATTTGCGTCCAACACGGCTGTGCGTACGAACGAGAGCGGCGACGTGAGCTATCGGGAGTTGGGCATGTCCGCGTCCAATCTTATGGGGCGCTTCGAGGCCATCGGCATCCGCCCTGGTGATGCGGTTATTGTCAAGCTCCCTCGATCTGTTGATCTTGTCACGGTCATTCTTGCTACCCAAATGCTGGGCGTTGCCTTCGTGCCCGTTGATCCCTCGGATTCCGACCACCGGTTGGACCAAATAATCCGCAACACGAACGCCAAAGCGATCGCTAGTTCGGATCCAAGGGGTTCGATACGCCTCGAGCGTCTTCCGACACGCGGAGGCATTAATCCGGCGTTCTCGGACATAGCCTATATTATGCACACCTCCGGGAGCACGGGGATCCCGAAAGGGGTACCGGTCTCCCAGGCAGCTCTCCTGAATTTGGTCGATTGGTATATCGACATGATCGATTTCTCAGAGGGCACCAGCATTTCGCAACTTACGCGACCAGCATTCGATGTTTCAATCCCGGAGTTCTTCGTACCCTTTGCGACCGGGGGCACAATTGTCTTGCCGACTACGCAACTGCAAGCACAGATCATTCAGACGATTGAGTTCCTGGCTCAAAGCGGCACGAACATCCTTCAGATGGTTCCAACACTGCTGCGACGCTTCCTTGGAACTCTTGAACGTCTCCCTTATGTGGCGGAGCGGTTCACGAGTCTCAAATATGTGGTCTGCAATGGTGAATCCTTGCCGGACTCGGTTAGGCGGCGATTTTACTCGATCCTTCCCAACGCTACGCTCGTAAACAGCTACGGTCCAACCGAGTGCTGTGTTGCCGTTAGCTACCACTATTGTCGTCGTGGCGAAGTAGAGCTCCCCATGTTCATCGGCAAACCGGCATGCAACGTCGATTTCTATATCCTTGACGAAAGCAACTCCAACGTTGGCTTTGAAGTCGATGGCGAACTCTGGGTGGGAGGCGTGCAAACGTCCCAACGCTACGTGGCGGACGAAGCACAGTCGAACCTTCGCTTCGTGCCATTCTTGACGGCTAACGGTAAACAAGTGCTGTACCGCACTGGGGACTATGTCGTGGCATCGGAAGAAAATGGATTGCGGTTTCTCGGAAGAAACGACGATCAGATAAAGTATCGAGGAACCCGACTGGAGAAAGGGGAGATTACCAGCGTCATTGATAAGACGCGCCTGTGCACGGATTCGGCGGTAGTTGTGGTGGATAAAGACGACGACAACGGACAAGATCTGGTCTGCATGGTGACGCCCGCGGACGCCGACGTGGTGAAAGTTCATCGGCGACTGTCGGATGTCCTGCCGAATGATCGTGTTCCGAGGGTCGTTGTCCCTCTTGTCGGGCTTCCTTTCACTGCCAATGGAAAACTCGACCAGCGGGCCCTTGAGAGAATTGCCAAAGAGGCGCTCAGGGCGAACATGCACCATCCCACACCTCAGACGGAACATTCGGCGGGGTCGCCGTTAGATCACTTGCTGGAAGCGGTACACGCCGCCAAGGGAAGATGGGTATTCCCCAGCCTAACAGCTCGGGAGTGCGACATAGATTCACTGAACTTCCTCGATATCCAACTCAAGTTGGCCGAAGCGGGCCTCATGTTTGGCGAGGACGTCTATAAAGAGCAAGACCTGTCGCTGGGGGAGTGGGCAAAGCGAATTCAACCGGTGGATCGCAGCGATTCTCAGGCGAGCACCACAGGCAAAAGCGGACAGGGTGCCGAATTTAGGGACGAGTTGGCGCAAATTGTTGAATACATTGAAAGTCAGGCCCCCAGCACGATTGTACTGCATTCATCCCTTGTAGCTTTAAGGAATGTGACTGCCAAGGAGGTAACGACCATTCTTCTTGAAGGGATAGAGCGCGTCTCCGCGTCGTCTACCGTTATTCTCCCTGCGTTCACTTTGAGCTACTGCAGTACGCAGCGTTTTCATTGGTCGGAGAGCAAGTCCGAAGCGGGCGTTTTGGCAGATATTGTGATGCGAGAGCTTCCTGCTGGCCGCACCAAACATCCCGCTTATTCGATGGTCGTGACCGGCCCGAGAACGCAGGAATTATGCAAAGCCGATTGGTGGAAATGCAGTCCGTTCGGTGACGACTCGATTTTTGGATTGATCAGCCGGCTCGGAGGCTTTGTCATGGGTCTCGGTACATCGGTTGCTACCCATGTGCACCGCTGCGAACTGTTGGCGCATGTGCCGTACATGAAGACGACCGATATCGAGGGTATCGTTGATTTCGGGACGGGGCAGCTTAACGCCTCATCACCGATCTATGTTCGCGATGTCGTGGGTAGGCCCGAGTATAGTTTTCTTGCGCGTGATGTCGCTCGCGACGATCATGAATTGAAGGGTGTCATGCGTGACTTCGCGCTGGGTGGAACCTACGCAAGACTCGTCAACGTGAAAGACATGGAGTCCATATTGGTCCGCGCCATGCGCAAGGAGCCATATGGTTTCCTTAGGGAAGAAGGCAGGAACGAAGCAAAACGCGCATATCCCATAGAGGAAGTCGCATAGAGAGCTGTCTAACTTGTTAGTGAGCTAATTCGGAGGCTAGAAAATGACAACGCGGATATTGGGTGTGGTCCAGCTCGACCAAAGGCGACTGGCAGACGATTTGGCCGTCTTGGCAAAGTCCAAGTTCTCGAGCGAATATTCGGATTTCGCGTGCGGGCGGTGGGAATTTTGCATGCTCCGCAATCGGTCGGGGCAGCAGGAGGAGCAGAGAGTGGTCGTCCACGAGACCCCAGCGGTGGCAACACCTCTGGGCCAATCGTTACCCTATCTCAATGAATTGTTGGAAAATCACTTTGATAGGGACTCTATACGTTACGCGCGGATCATCCGCATATCAGAAAACGCATGTATAATACCTCACCGCGATTACTTGGAGCTAGACGGGAAATTTGCCAGAGTGCACCTAGTTCTAGATACGAATGAGAGGTGTGCCAATACAGAAGAGAATCGTATATTCCACATGGGACTTGGTGAAATCTGGTTTCTTGACGCAAGCCTGCCGCATAGTGCGGGATGTTTCTCATCAACGCCACGGTTACATCTTGTGGTCGACATCGAGGGGACTCGTCTCGTGGATGAAATTGCACGCAATGTCCAACAGCCATCGGCAAGGAATGCTGTTGTCGATACCCGCAAGGAGTGGACCAATGAAGCGCTCGAGTCCGTTCTGGGATTTTCTGAGGTTATCAGCGAGGCCAATTATCGAGAGATCGTCGCGATTCTGGCGAAGCTCCACTTTTTCTACAAAGTTCACTGCGAGGATATGTATGGCTGGCTGACGGAAATCTGTCGACGTCGTGGCGACCCGGCACTCCTAGAAAAGGCCAACTCGCTCGAGCGATTTTATCTCATTGATCGTGCTGCTGGCGAAGTCATGACATATTGATCGGTGTGATTGAGTTAGCCCATCCTAGGCCAATGGTTCGTTTTCCCCAGAGAAGCATTCTATTCGTCAATAATGCGCACTTCTCAAAAGCATGGCCTTTGCGACCCTGAACGAATCATTTGGTGTTTTGTCAGGAAACCCGAGGAGGCGATTGGGCGTGACTCTGCATTACAAGTCTATCCTGGAGCCGGCCGGAGCGGTTTCGCCACCCGAATCGAGGAGGAGCGTTATCGCCGCCTACCCACAGCCGTGAGCTTGGCCGCCTGCCGCTATCAGCGCTTCCAACCACGGGCCAAGCCCGCTTGCCGCCCCGGCGCACATTAACCGATCACTGCGGTAGAGCCCGCCACCAGCACACGTCGTAACATTTCATCCCCGCCCTTGTGGTCACGCCGAGCCGGTTCTTGCCCGCCGTCGAACGGTTCTTCGGCGTCAGCCAAGCCAAGCGGCAAAATCCCGCCCCGATTGCAACCATGTGTATCCACCACCTTGATCGCCAGCAGCGTCGCCCCAAATGGAACGATGCTTGGAACGGCGGCCAGGCGTCGGTTCATTGAATTTTCCCCGGCGCGGCGGTGGCGACGTTCTGCTGATGTCGGGCTCTTGGTAGAGCGGGCGCCAGGACGTGCCCAGAGTTCACTTGCGTAGCCCGGCCCGAAGACCGACGCGCAGCCAACGGTTCTCGCCGTGGGCGTCTTGCAGGTCAATAGTTCCGACCATCTGCTCGCGCTTGCCCGGCGCGACAAGCATCGTGTCCGAACCGGTCGCTCGAACCTCGATGCCGAACTGCGAAACGGCGGGCGGATGTATAGCGGCGAGCCACTCCTCAGCAGGATAGTATCGCAGAAGAAAGATTCCATCGACGCCGTGATGTCGCGAGGCTAGGGCCCTCGGGGGGCGACTGGCGACGCCTGGTGGGGCTGCGCCGCAGAACCGTTGAGCCCACGCTCTTCGGGCTCGCTCTTCCCGGCCCGGGCCGCTGCTTGTAGGGCAGGGATTGCCACTGTGGACCGGACGAGAACAGTGGCTGATCGACGCGGAACGTCGCGCCGAGTAGGACCGTCGCCGAACTCTTGCGGGCCGCACGGGCCGCAAAAGTCCAGCAGTTATAGACGCTTCCTCTTTAGAGAGAAGCGGGCCACAGAAAAAGGCTCCATATTCAGGCATGGTTGTCGTCCGAACAGGAGGCCCCCGATGATTTTGCCAGTTGTTGGGCCCTGCGTCAGGCCAAGATGACCGTGACCGAACGCATAAATTATGTGCGGACTCGGACCAGAGCGGCCTATGACTGGAAGGCTATCTGGCGTGGCAGGGCGGTGACCGCTCCACTCCACGCCTCCCTCTTCCTTGAAACCCGGAAGATAGAGCTTGGCAAGCGTCAGGAGAGCTTTCGAGCGGTCGAAGTTCGGTGGAGCCTTCATTCCGCCGAACTCGGCTGCTCCGCCAATCCGCAAGCCGATCGAGAGCGGCGTCGCCACAAATTTCCGGTCTGCAAATATCACTTCGCGTTCAAGGGCGACGCCCGACGAGGCGATCGTGGTGTTGTATCCTCGCTCGCTCTCGAGAAGCACGCGGTCCCCCAGCTGCCTGGCAAGTTGTGCCGACCACACGCCCGCTGCGATGACGATCTTTTCTGCCCAAATGGTCCTGCCGCCGTCAAGCGTGATCGCCGCCCCAGCCAGTCCAGGAGTCAAACGGTCAACCTGGCCTCTGAAGATTTCCGCGCCGTTTGCGGCAAGCCAATTGCGCAAAACATCCACCACCTTCTTCGGATCCGAGACATGCGACCATTGAGGCATGAATACCCCATTTTTCACTATGGAACCGAGAGCCGGTTCCATGTCCCTGACCTGCGACGCCGACAGCTCTTGCGTCTCAACGCCGAGCGCACGCTTTGCATCCCATTCCGGCTTGTCGCGTTTCAGACCGTTCTCGCTCTCGTAGACCGTTAGCGCGCCCTTACAAAACAGATCGTTCGCAAGGCCTACCTTGTTGAAGAGCGGCACGAGATCGTCATAGACGCGGCTGTTGATCTCCGCGAGCACGCCGGAAATCCGTCGCACTTCGGATGCTGAGCCCGCTTTTGCGAACCGCCAAAGCCACGGGAATAACTGAGGCGTATGTCTGACCCGGACCGCTAGTGGGCCGAGCGGATCCAAAGCCCAGAAGGGCACTTTCTTCCACAATCCCGGGACAGACAGGGGTATCACTTCGGTCACGGCGATGCCGCCGGCGTTGCCGAATGACGCTTTGTCGCCCTCAGGGTCTCTGTCGATGATTGTGACCGCCGCTCCGCTCTGTAGCGCCTCGTAGGCAACACTCAGTCCGACAATGCCGGCGCCGACGACAATGACACTCATCCCAGCCAACTAATTTTCTCTCTTCTGAATACCCGATATGCATATTGGCAACTGTATCCAATCTACAACGCCTTGACAATTCTGGATCCAAGTGACATGGATTGATCTGCCTCGTTGGCCGGCTAGCAAACTTTCTGGGAGGAATGGCTTGGACGCCGAAAGAATCCACCGCGATGCGGTCATAATCGATGCTGTGGCCCCGCTTCTTGAGCAGAAGAAATATGTGGAGTCCTACAAAGCTGGCGGCGTTACTTGCGCAGCTCCGACTGTCAACGTAGGCGATGGTTCTCCTGTCACGGCGTTAAAGGAGATCGGCAGTTGGCTGCACTCTATACGCTCCAGAAAAGACCTAAGGCTGGTGCGAAAGGCATCTGACATCGAAGCGGCGAAGCGCGATGGCCAGATCGGAATCCTGTTCCATTTTCAGGGCACAGGGCCGTTCGAGACAGAGCTTAATCTGGTCGAGGCCTTTCACACGTTGGGCTTGCGGATGGTGCAACTGACCTACAACAGGAAAGATTACGTCGGAGACGGATGCGAAGAAGAGATCGACGGCGGGCTTAGCAGGTTCGGCAAGGCTCTTGTTCAGAGGCTGAATGAGAACAGGATTGTCGTCGACTGCACCCATACTGGCTACAAGACGACGATGGATGCCCTTTCGTTGACGACGAGACCTGCGGTCTTCTCTCATTCCAATTCTGCCGCGGTCTTTCCCAGCAAGAGAAACATCCGGAACGACCAAGCGAAGGCAGCAGCGGCCACAGGGGGGCTTGTCGGCATCACCGCTGTCCCGCAGTTCGTTGTGCCTGCCAACGGCGCCGCGGCGCGCCCGTCGCTTGACGACCTGATAGCGCATATCGATCATTTCGTCGCGCTCATAGGCATCGACCATGTCGGCCTGGGACTAGATTACTGGTGGGGAACTCTTCCGTTCTCCGACCTCGACACAGTGATCAGCCAGTGGGAGCAGGCTGTTCTCGGGGGGTCTTGGAACCCGGACGCCTACCCACGCCCACCTCATTACAACCCACCGGAAATTGAAACGCCCGAAATGTTCCTAGGAATGACGGAGGGGCTTATTCGCCGCGGGTACAAGGAAGACGACGTACGCAAGATCCTGGGATTGAACTGGCTGCGTGTCTTCCATGAAGTCTGGGGAGAGTGATCCTGTGGCTTTCAACCTGAAAGACCTCCGGAGGTCTGGACCTAAACTTCTTGGGGTGCCTAAACAGCAGATGACTCCTCCCATCCTTTCAGTTTCTCATTTGGTCACCTCCTTCCGAGTGGGAGGGCGCTGGAATCCTGTTGTGAATGACGTGTCGTTCGAGATCGGCGAGAGAGAGACTGTCGCCGTCGTCGGCGAATCCGGATCCGGCAAGAGCGTGACTGCGCTCTCGATCATGCGGCTCAACTCCGAGCGCTCAAGCGAGGTCAAAGGGTCAATTAAGCTCGAGGGCAAGGAACTGCTCAGCCTGCCGGATGCCGAGATGCGCCGTATCCGCGGTAACGAAATTGCCATGATCTTCCAGGAACCAATGACTTCACTGAATCCGGTGTTGACCATTGGCTTTCAAATTGCCGAAGCGCTGATCCTGCATCGCAGCTTATCACGGTCCGAGGCGGAGAGGGAGACCATTCGGCTCTTGGAGAAGGTGCGCATCCCCGGCGCGAAGGCGCGCTTGTACGAATATCCAGACCGCTTCTCTGGCGGCATGCGCCAACGCGTGATGATCGCGATGGCACTAGCCTGTCAGCCGAAGCTCCTGATCGCTGACGAGCCGACGACGGCGCTTGACGTGACAATTCAGGCGCAGATCCTGGAGTTGATCAAGGAGTTGCAGGAGGAGGAGGGCATGTCGGTCCTCTTCATTACGCACGATATGGGCGTCGTCGCCGAGATCGCCGACCGCACGGTGGTCATGTATAACGGCCAGGTGGTCGAGGCTGCGCCGACTGAGGACATCTTCGACAGTCCCGAACACCCCTATACGCGATCGCTGCTTGCGGCCGTTCCGAAACTCGGCTCGATGAAAGGCCGTAGGCGGCCGATGCGCTTCCCGGTTGTCGACCGCGCGACTGGCCAATCCGACGTGCCGGCCGAGGTGCCGGACACCATCAAGGAGACAGAGCGCCCCGTGCTAGAGGTCGCCGGGTTGACCAAACGCTTCGAAATCCGTTCGGGTCTGTTTTCTTCGATCAAGGGGAGGGTCTACGCGGTTGAGAATGTCTCGTTCAGCGTCAAGAGAGGCGAAACCTTGGCACTCGTCGGCGAGTCGGGTTGTGGCAAGTCGACGACCGGCCGCGCGGTGATGCGGTTGACCGAGCCCCTCTCAGGCTCGATTTTGCTCGACGGCGTCGATCTTCCTAATCTTAGCCAACACGAATTGCGCAAGCAGCGTAATCGCATGCAGATGATCTTCCAGGATCCGTTCGCATCGCTCGCACGAGTTCTCCGGTGGCCAGCGCCAGCGCATCTGCATCGCGCGCGCGCTCGCGCTTGAGCCGCAGCTCATTGTGGCAGACGAGGCCGTCTCGGCGCTCGATGTTTCGGTGAAGGCGCAAGTCGTCAACCTGATGCTGGATCTGCAGGCCCGCATGGGGCTCGCCTATCTCTTCATCTCGCATGACATGGCGGTGGTCGAGCGCGTCAGCCACCGCGTCGCTGTCATGTATCTCGGAGAGATCGTTGAGATCGGCCCGCGCGAAGCGATCTTCCAGAATCCGCAGCATCCATATACCAAACGGCTGCTCGCGGCAGTGCCGATCGCTGATCCAGCGCGGCGCCTGCAGAAGCGTCTGCTCACCAATGACGAGATTAAGAGCCCAATACGACCTGCGGACTATGTGCCGCCCGTGCGCCAGTATCGCGAGGTCTCGCCCGGCCACACCGTGATGATCTGGGACCCGGAATGGGACAAGAAGGAAGCGCCGGCCGTCGCTGCCTGACGTTGTTGTGAATGGCCAGAAAAAGGGGAAATGAAAATGAGGATAAGCGCTAACAGTAGCAAGAGCGTGGCTAAGAGGATAATGCTCTCGTCGTTATTTGCTGGGGCCTTTTTCGCCGGCACGGCAATGGCGGATACGCTTCGCGTAATTGCTGACACAGATCTCAAAACCGTAGACCCCATAGTGACGACGTCGGGCACGACCTTGGTTCATGCCTATCTGATCTACGACAAATTATTCGAGTTCGACAAAGACGGCATCGCCCGTCCCCAGTTGGCTGATAAAGTCGATACTAGTGCCGACAACAAGAGCTACACGATCACGCTTCGGAAAGGTCTGAAATTTTCCGATGGAGGTCCAATTACGACGGACGACGTACTTCAGTCCCTGAAGCGCTGGGCTTCCCGGGACCAGACCGGGCAGTTGTTGGCTGCCAGACTCAAGGAGATGTCAAAAGTCGATGATCTGACGTTTCGCATTGAGCTGAGCCAGCCGTTCGACGTTCCCGCTGCGCTTGCCGGCATCACCGGGAATCCTGCTTTCATCATGCCCAAGCGGGTTGCTTCCTTGCCGCCAACAGACCAGCTCACCGATACCACCGGCTCTGGACCTTATCAATTTGACTATTCGTCATGGAAGCCAGGGCAGACGCGCATCTATACCAAAAATCCCAATTACGTTCCGAGGAATGATCCGCCGAGCTTCTTTGCGGGCAAGAAAGAGGCAACTTTCGACAAGATCGAAATGTCTTACGTGCCGGATGCAAACACCGCGATGGCGGAGATGCTGACAGGGCAACAAGACATCTGGCCAGGTCCTCCAATGGATAATGCGCTTGCCTTGAAAGGCAATCCGGACCTCGTGGTAGCGAAAGGATTCTTCACGCAAGGCCTGTACGTCATAAACCACGTGGTGCCTCCGTTCGATAACGTCAAGGCGCGTGAGGCCCTTACCTATCTGATTGACCAAGCCGAGATCAATCGCGCAGCGGTGGGTGACCAGGAATTCTGGCATACCTGCTATGCGTTTCTGACCTGCGAAGGGACGTACGGCGACGAGTCCGCTTATAGTGGCCATAGAGGGGCAGCCGATTTCGAGAAGGCGAAAAAGCTCCTGGAAGAAGCCGGCTACGACGGAAAGCCGATCGTGGTTCTCGACCCGACAGATTGGTCTGAAGCCCATGCAAGGGCGCTGTACATGGCGCAGCAGCTGAGAAAGGCCGGTGCTCAGGTTGACCTGCAAGCGATGGATTGGTCGACCCTGACGTCGCGCCGTACGTCTAAGGCGCCGGCTTCGGAAGGCGGCTGGAACCTCTTCCCCAACATCATGGAAGGTCAGCCCGCCTCCTCTCCGCTGACACATCTCATGCTTGCCTCTAACTGTGACAAGGCCTGGTTCGGTTGGCCCTGCGACAAGAAGATCGAGGACTTCCGTGCAGCATTCATTAGCGCAGCCGACCATAATGAGAAGAAGAAGATCGCCAGTGAACTCCAGGCCCGTGCATCTACCTATCTGCCCTTCATCATGACCGGAGAGAACACTGCGGCCGTGGTCTACAGAGCTGATATTGAAGGATTCAACCCCGAAACAGCTGAGGTGTATTTTTGGAATATTCGGCGAAAGGGTAAGTAGCGCGCCACATCTGCGACCGTGAGGGTATTATGATCAGATATCTCATCACCAGAATGCTTTCCATCGTACCGGTGATGGGGGTCGTAACCGCCGTTGTATTCGGGCTGACTTATTTGAGCCCTGGGGATGCGGCGGTTGTGCTGGCGGGCGACTATGCGTCGCCCGCTCAGATCGCTGCTATCCGAGAGCGGCTTCACCTAGATGCTCCAATTGTACCCCAGTACTTTCATTGGCTGTGGAACGTCCTGCGGGGTGATCTCGGAAATTCGATCTTTTCTGAACAGCCGGTACTGAATCTCATTCTCTCGCGAGTCGAACCGACAGTCATTCTAGCAATCTCAGCAACTCTGGTCTCAGTTATTATTGCTGTGCCATTGGGACTGCTGGCTGCGCGAAAGAGGGGCGGCCTTGCCGATCAACTGGTATCGTTCTTCGGTATCGCTGGGACGGCGATACCGGCCTTCTTGATTGGGTATTTGCTGATCTTTACGTTCGGGGTGTATTTTGGATCAATGCCCATATCGGGTTTCCCAGGACTTGAAAGCGGGACATGGGAAGTCTTAAAGCACGTGGTTCTTCCGGCGACCATGTTGGGATTCGCGCAAACCGCGCTGATCACGCGGATCACGAGAGCGAGTGCGATCGAGATTCTAGACCAGGACTTCATTCGGGTCGCACGAGCGAAGGGCCTCGATGAGCGCACCATTATCATGCGGCACTGCCTTAGGCTCATCGCCGTGCCTCTCGTCACAATAGTTGGAATGTCATTTGCCTATATGCTCGGTGGCGTGGTGATAACGGAGACAGTGTTTGCAATCCCCGGGGTTGGACGTCTCCTGGTCGATGCCATCCAACACAAGGATGTGCCGGTGATCCAGGGTGTCTTGCTGATAAGCTCGTTTGTATATGTTCTTATAAATTTACTCGTCGACCTATCATATCTGTTTATCGACCCGCGAATTAAATATACCTAGGGAAGGTTTGGCGATGGCGTTTTCTCTCTCGTGGCGACATAAAAAGCGTATGCCAACTCCTTTGCTGGCGGCCTCAGTTTTTATGGTCGTGGTCGTATTGGTCTCTTTTTTAGCGCCGATCCTGACCAGCGTTAACCCCTTGTCCATGGCCGCGGATGCAAGGCTCAAGCCACCTAGCTACGGTCATTTACTGGGGACTGATATGTTCGGGCGAGATATTCTGGCGCGTGTGCTTTACGGGGGGCAGATTTCGCTCGTGATCGGATTGGCTACAGCGGCCCTGGCGACAATGATCGGAACGATACTGGGCCTCGTCGCGGGAGCCGGGCAACTCTCGGACAAGATCTTGATGAGGATCATGGACGGCATGATGGCTATACCTGGAATCCTGCTTGCGATTGCCTTGGCGACGATCTTTGGTGGCGGGGTCTTGACTGTGATCGTAGCTTTGGCGATCCCGGAAGTGCCGGGTGTCGCGCGACTGGCTCGGAGCTTAACGCTGACACTCCGTGAGCAAGTTTTCGTAGAGGCCGCTCGGTCCTACGGCGCTGGGCCTCTGCGTATTCTGTTCAAATACATCCTGCCGAACGCGTTGGCGCCGATCGCTGTGCAGGCCACATATATCTGCGGGGTGGCTATTCTCTATGAGGCTTACCTGAGCTTTGTGGGTGTTGGCGTTCCGCCCGAACATCCGAGTTGGGGCAACATTGTTGCCGAGGGGCGGTCCTTTGCCTTGATCGCCCCA
The DNA here is from genome assembly GCF_057784295.1 of Mesorhizobium sp. CNPSo 4688. Classification (NCBI taxonomy): domain Bacteria; kingdom Pseudomonadati; phylum Pseudomonadota; class Alphaproteobacteria; order Hyphomicrobiales; family Phyllobacteriaceae; genus Mesorhizobium; species Mesorhizobium sp. CNPSo 4688. The sequence continues at coordinate 43,842 of NZ_JBWLUY010000025.1, read as the reverse complement.
CATATGATCCTCTATCCAAGCGTGCTTATTGCGGTTGTCGTGCTCGCAATCAATTTGATAGGCGATGGGGCACGGGACATGCTCGATCCGCGATTCGCCTTGCCTGATTGAGCTTCTGGGGAGGGAGAGGGATGCCAACACCTCCGTGAGGCGCGATCAAACCGCAGTATCGCTCACTCGGCGCTTGTTGAGCGCATCCAGAAGGTTATGACCAGCCCGGATTATGTGCCCTCGCATAAACTCCACGACTTGTTGGTCGCGTTCTTTGCACATGCTCAGAATTTGGCGATGTTCGCGCTCTGCTTCTTCGAAGCCCGAAGTCAAAAGTAGCTGAATCCTTATATATCGATCAATCTGGACATTGATGCCTTGGAGAATGGCGAGTGTCTGGACGCGTCCCGCGGGTCGATAAAGACTGCGGTGAAACTCCCAGTTCAAAGCTCCTACCCGGGCAATGTCCCGCTTGTGATATGCCTCCTCAAGTCGCTTGAGGATTTGCGCGGAGTGAGCCAAGTCTTCGTCGGAGAGATGCTCTAGGGAGCGGCTCAGAATATCGCACTCCAGCGTTGCCCGAAGTTCGAACAATTCCATGATCTGTTCCGATGGCAATGTCGAAACAATTGCACCCTTGTGAATCTTGGAAACAATCAATCCGGCTGCTTCCAACTGACGAAATGCCTCGCGCACAGGCATTCGGCTGCATTCGTATTCCGCTGCGATCGCTTCTTGTATGAGCGGGTCGCCCTCTTTGAACTCGCCACTGAGAATTCGTTCCCGCAAAGACTCCGACAGCGCCTCTGGTAGGCTCTGCCTCTGAAGACGGTATTTCGAGCGCTGCTTCTTCTGTTCCAGCATCTTATCCATCGTTTTTTGGATCCCAAAACCCAAATTTGAAAAGCTGGCTTTTCGCCGATGCGAATGGTCGCCTGTAGCAAGGTAACCCAAAAAAGAGCAACATCAAAGGGTGGACACGTCATTTGTCATCATGTAGATTGGATCCAGTTAGAGCGCAGATGGATGGAGAACCATGGTAAAATGGGCTGGTGTATTCCCCGCAGTGACGACAAAGCTAACAAGGGATGGCGAGGTTGACCTTCGGGCGACGAACGACAGCCTTGACCGCCTCGTTAAAGCAGGCGTTTCCGGTGTCATTGTGCTACCTATGCTCGGCGAAAACGCTTCGATGTCGCTGAAGGATCGTGAAGACATTATCCGCGGAGCTGTTGAAGTGGTAGCCGGACGTGTTCCGGTTCTCTCCGGCCTTGCCGAAATCACACTCGATAACGCGAAGGCGAACGCGAAGCTCTACGAATCCTTCGGCGCCCAGGGCTTAATGGTGTTCCCAAGCCTCGGCTACAAGACCGACGATCGCGAAACGGTCGAGTGGTACAAGGGTGTCGCCAGTGCTTCGTCGCTGCCGATCATGATCTATAACAACCCTATCGCCTACGGCGTCGACTGCACGGTCCACGTTCTCAAGCATCTCGTCGACACTCCGGAAATCGTCTGCGTTAAGGAAGAAACCGGTGACATTCGTCGCGTCACCGATATGTATGTCGAGCTCGGCGACCGCTTCAGCGTCTTCTGCGGCGTTGACGATCTGATCGTCGAAAGCTGCGCGCTTGGCGTCACCGGTTGGGTTTCGGGCATGACCAACGTTTGGCCGTCAGAATGCGTCGAGCTCTTCAGCCTCTGCACCCAAAACAAGTACGAGGAGGCGCGCGCGCTTTACCGCATCCTGACGCCGTCCTTCCATCTCGACACCCACGTCAAGCTGGTTCAGTACATCAAGCTCGCCGAGAACCTGGTCTACGGGGCCCCTGAATGGACCAGGGCACCGCGCTTGCCGCTCGTCGGCGAAGAGCGTGACATCGTCATATCGACGATTCAGCTAGCTATCGAGACATTGGGCAAGCGGGTGAAGAAGGCCGCCTGATTTAGGATCGGCAGGAAACCGGTGCCGCCATGGCGCGATCGAGCATTAGGACTCGGGTTGTTCGCTTCGGGTCGGGAGGTTCGTGTGTGTAATCAATTGCCAGGAGCCTAGGGCAGCAGGAAATACTGTTCCCGGACGTTGCCGAGCAAGCCCCCATTCGTGATTAAACGAGGCAAGTCTCGTTCGGCATGCCGTTACCGGGGCACCAGTTAGAGGATCATGACGTCCGCTCGTGGCCGCTCGTTTGGAACACAGCAACTGGAAGTTCAAAGGTCAAGATATGGTTCAGTCAACGCCGACAACCTTCGCCAGCGCTAGATCGGGCCGCCTCCGCGTAGCCATCGCTGGTTTTCAACACGAAACCAATACGTTTGCTCCGTTCGGTGCCCCTTTTGACGATTTCGTTCGGGGCGGCGGCTGGCCTGCTCTGACTACCGGTGCGGCCATTCTCGATCTCTTTCCGCCGATTGAAATTCCCATCGGGGGGTTCATCAGCTCTGCGAAAGATACGTATGAGTTGATACCCTTGGTCTGGGCCGCTGCGGAACCAACTAGCTTCGTCTCAGATGACGCCTTTGAGCGTATTGCAGGAATGATCTGTGATGGGACCGCCCGCGCAGGTGTTCTCGACGCGATCTATCTAGACCTGCATGGCGCGATGGTCGTCGAATCTTATCAGGACGGGGAAGGGGAGTTGCTAAGGCGCGTGCGAGAAATCGCCGGGCAAGATATTCCAATCGTGATCAGTTTGGATTTTCATGCCAATGTTACCGATGCCATGGTCGACCTATGCGACGGCATTACTATTTTCCGCACTTACCCTCACATAGACCTGGCTGATACTGGCAGGCGCGCCTTCAATTTACTGGAGCAGCGCCTTCGCCACGGGAGACCCTTCTTCAAAGCGTTCCGGAAGACGCCATTCCTGATCCCGCTGCCTGCCCAGTGTACTGATCTAGAGCCATGCCTATCGCTCTATGCGGGGCTGCCGGAACGGGTCAGAGGAGCAGTTCTAAACGTCGACGTCGCGCTGGGCTTTCCGTTGGCTGATATTCGCGAGTGCGGGCCAGCAGTTGTCGCTTATGGAGTCGACGAGGCGGCAGTCGCAAAGGCGGCAGATATGCAACTGAACGATATCCTGGAGGCTGAAGAAAGGTTCCATATGTCCCTTCTGGATGTAAAGGAAGCTGTCGAACATGCTGCTCGCAACGGGCGCAAAGGTTCACTGATTGTCCTTGCCGATGTTCAGGACAACCCTGGCTGTGGAGGAACGTCGGATACGATCGGGCTTCTACAGGGTATGGTAGAGGGCGGCCTTAGAAATAGTGTGCTTGGCTTGCTTTGGGATTCAGAAACGGCTGAAAAAGCCCACACGGCAGGTCTGGGCGCTGAACTCAATGTTCGACTTGGTGGGCGCTATGACTACGATTCGGAACCATATCTGGCCAGGGTTCGTGTGGAAGCACTTTCCGACGGGGTGTTCACGGCTAATGGGCCATGCCTGGGCGGTGTGGAAGTAGATCTTGGGCGCATGGCACGCTTGCTCATCCTTGACCCTGGATCGAGCGTACAGGTCGTCGTAGCAAGTGTCCGCTTTCAGTGTCTCGATCAGGATCTGTTTAGGGCGGTTGGGATAGAGCCGAGCGAGCAGTCGGTTGTGGCAGTCAAAAGCGCAGTTCACTTCCGTGCCGACTTTGCACCAATCGCCGAAGAGATTCTTACGGTGGAATCCCCTGGAGCGCATTGGTGCCGGAATGACACTCTCGACTATAAGAACCTGCGCCACGACGTACGTAGGATGCCAATCTCGATGGCCAGTCAGCGGAGTGGGTTTCATGTTGCCGAGAGCCTGGAGTAACAACTTTGGATCCGGGCTCGCAAAATCAGTCTATTCCAGAGTAACCGACGAAACGGCGCTGTGGTCAGGCCGCAGCGTCGAACTCGCCCCATGCAGGGCGCTTTTCGAAAGCCCATGCAAACCTACACAGGGGCGCGCTTCTCGCCCTGCTTCTACAACAATGGATCCCACGCGCGATCCGCCGAAGCTGCCCATAGAGGGAGAGGTGCCGAGCCCGGCCAAATCCACCAATCCACCTGGTGGCTGCACCTTTCACCCACGCGGTCACGCGGTTGTCGCACCGAAGTTCCGCCGGCTATGTCCCATCAGGTAGTGTAGCCGCCCGCGAGCGCGCCGTTGGTGGCGAGTGAGCGGCGTGTCGTGAATATCGGCACTTTCCGTTGGGTTTGGTTTTTGAAGCCAACCCATTTCGGAAGGAGAGAACGAGAAGGCGCTGACCGCATTTCCAGGAAGCCTACGTGCAAGGCATCTCGATAAACGAGTAGGTTGACGACCTGGTCAAGGGTCACGGCCAAGGGGGGCATGAGCGGATCTCCAAGAGCCAGGTCTGTCGGCTGGCGAGGAGATCGACGTCTTCCTCGAGCGGTCGAGAGGGCTATTGGCCCACACCTGATGATCGACGCCACCTATCTGAAGGGCCGCCGCGGTTGTCGCCCGTCGGCGTCAATGCGGGCGCGAGGCCGAGCCGAACTGAGTTCATGCGCAAGGTGACACTTCGCGGCCTGCGCGACGTCAAGCCCAGGAAGGCATAGAGGCACTCGTTAGCAAAAGTGCAGTGCGCGACATGGCAGAGGGGCGGGTCCACTTGACGAGGAAGGTACCGGCCCATGCCGGCAAGAGCGGCCGCAGGGTTGTCTCAGCCATCATTGCCACCGTTTTCGCCCAGGATCCAGCACGCCGTATTAACTGCTGTTTACAATAAATTCACATAACTTCACGACCGCAAATCGCCGACGATGATATTTTCGCGACAGGTCTGAGACTAGGCGCGTCAAAAAGCCACGTCGACTCCGTTTTGGACTGAGGCACGGCATCCACACGGGATCAAAAGCTAATGGCCAAAAGAGTGCTTATCCTAGTTGAAGGCTCGAGGACAGGTCGGTTGTACATCCAGGCGGCCCAGCGTCTTGGCCTACATCCGATTACCCTGTCGGCTGATCCCGCTCAATACGACTATATTGCGGCGGAAGGGGCTGAGGCGATCCGTGTCGATACAGACGATCTCGATGCCTTGATCGGCGAATGTTCCCGGCTGGGTACGGCCAATGACGTTGCCGGAATTACGTGTGCCAAGGAGTCGGTCTATGCGACAGTTGGCAAGCTCTGCCGGTATTTCGATCTGCCGGGACCAAACCCTACATCGATTGAACGATGTTGCGACAAATTCACCCAACGTCAGCTCCTCGCGGAGGCCGGCGTTTCAATACCGTTTTATCGCTTGGCAACGAATGCGGTGGACATAGAAAGCTGTGCCGCTGAAATTGGGCTCCCGGTAATTCTTAAGCCAGCCGTAGGCGTCGGTAGCACCGGTGTCCGATTGTGCCGCAACGTCGATGAGTTGGCCGAACACACCACCTATCTGTTGGGCGGGAAGCACATTTGGCAATCTTCGCCGCGAATACTGGTCGAAGAATTCGCACAAGGCCCATACTATAGCACCGAGATAATGGGAGATGAGGTCATCGGGATTTGCGCCGGTGAGTTCGGCCCCGAACCGTATTTCGTGTTTCGTGAGTTCACCCTACCGGCCCTACTGACTGATGAAGAGCAAGAGCGGATAGTCGATGTCTCGCTGAGCTGTTTGCGGGCTCTCGGGCTTGGTTGGGGGCCAACCAGCATAGAATTCCGGTGGACGAAGCGTGGCCCGGTCGTCATTGAAGTTAATCCGCGTCTTGGTGGCGCGCCCGGTCCTCAGCTGGTTCAGCTGACTTACGGGCTCGATCTCGTCACCGAGCACATAAAGCTTGTCATAGGCGACCAATGGAGCCTGCGCAAAAGGCATTCGCAGGTTGCGGCTGCGCGAATCCTGGTTCCTGATCGCGATGGCACCCTTGATTGGATCGACGGCGACAATCGGGCAACTGCTGTACCAGGCGTCGCCGAGGTTGAATTCTATTTTGGACCCAATACGCCGATCGGCAGGAAAGGCGATCACCGGGACTGGATCGGACATGTTATCGCCGCCTCACCCAGCCGTGCTCTAACCGAAACGACACTTCAGCGTGCCGTTGATCTAATCGATTGGTCGATCGCACCATTTCCGACCCTTGGCGAATAGAAATAATCAGCCGCCCTCAACTTTCCGCACCAGGGGCAGGGCGGCGTCATATTGGTAAGTAATCGCCGTCCGAACGTTGATGCAATTGAGAACGAGAAAGACGTAAGTCGACGAGATGCCGGACTTTGTTCCTGACCGCTCGTGGAACTGAATGCTGTTAAATGCAAGAAGAGATTAGAGAGAAATGTCTTGCGACGAGGAGGGATCAATTGCTTTCAGCTCGTCGACTGATCGTGAAGATTGGCTCCGCAGTGGTTGCCGATATAGAGACCGGAGAGGTGCGCGGTCCTTGGCTTGAGACATTGATAAAGGATGTCGCACGACTTTTCGCACGCGGCCAACAGGTGATCATCGTCACCTCCGGTGCTGTCGCACTTGGATCATCCCACTTCAAGCAGTTGGATAGATCTTTGCGAATTGAGGAGAAGCAAGCAGCCGCTGCTATTGGTCAGATTCGACTGATGCTCGCTTATGAACAGAGTTTGAAACGCCATGGGTTTGGGCTGGGTCAAATTCTGTTGACCGGCGCAGATATAGACAACCGGCGTTGCCGCCTCAATGCGCGGTCGGCCCTTCAACAACTTCTCAAAGTTGGCGCCGTACCCGTCATCAACGAGAACGACGCGACCGCAACGGCCGAGATCTGTCTTGGCGACAATGATCGGCTGGCGGCACGGGTCGCGCAAATTGCGAAGGCCGACGTTCTCATTCTGCTTTCCGACGTAGATGGCCTCTTCACCGAAGACCCACACGACAACCCGTTGGCTCGTATCATCCCAGAGGTGCGGTGCATTACCCCGGAGATAGAAACCATGGCGGACCTTTCCCCCGGGCGCTACGGTTCTGGGGGCATGGTGACAAAGTTGATGGCAGCAAGGATACCCATGGACGCGGGCTGCAACGTGGTCATTGCGAAAGGAAACAAATCTTACCCGCTCGCCGCCATCGAGAACGGTGCGCCATCAACATGGTTTATTCCGCTCGGCAAGGAGACAGCAGCACGCGGAGGCCGTTGAAGAAACTCCCGCCGTTTGAATTGCTCGAGCGATCATCGTTTGGGAGAGCGCCTAGTGCTGAGAGGCAGCCATCTCCTGTAGTGACCACCGCCTTGGTGGCAATGGCCCAGTGGAGGTCGGTCCACTTGATACAACATGGAGTCAGGTCACCACTCATTTACACTTCAAACGATGTGATACCCATTCGAACTTCGAACGAAAGCATGCACGAAGAGGGACTGAGAGTTGGTAACTTCCATCAAGCCGAAAGCAAAAATTCCAATCAGACGACAAAGTGTACCTGAAATGCTCGTTGAGGCTTTGCGAGAGCGCATTCTTAGCGGTGAAATCCGGGACGGCGACTCCCTCGTGCAGGAGACTATTGCAGAAGATTATGAGGTGAGCCGAGTACCAGTTCGCGAGGCGCTCCGACAATTGGAGGCGCAAGGACTGGTCTCCTTCAGAACGCATAAAGGCGCCGTCGCCATTTCAGCGAAGCGCGAGACAGTTATCGAACTACTAGATCTCAGGATCCTTTTAGAGTGTGATATTCTATCACGTGCACTGTCACGTTATAAGAAATCAGACCTATCGGCCGCCTCGGAGGTTCTCGATGAAATTGAGCGGACTTGTCACGACAGCCCTAAACGCGGAGAGATGAATTGGAAGTTCCACAAATGCCTATACATTCCTTCTAACCGTTCTGAAACATTGTCGATTGTTGAGAAAATGCACCTACGCACTGGCCACCTCGTTCGAGTACCCGTAGTAGCGTCTGGTCGAATTCATGCTGACGACGAGCAGCATCGCGAGCTTCTACGACTGTGCGCTGAGCGCAATTCCGCCGCGGTAGACTATCTTCGTGGTCATATATATAGTGTTATCAAGTCGTTGGCCTAAACAACTATCGCCAGTCCACGGCACACGGCTCAGGTCCAACTTTGAACAGTTGGACGGGAACGAAGGCGAACGCTGTCCGTTAAGGTACTGAATTCACTTGCCTTGAATTTCCGGAGCGAAAATGTGTGGTAACAACATTTGTGCTGTTATTCCAATTTTATTTTATAGGATTTTACGGCATTTGTTCGCTAACTGGCATGTTTGTCGTTGAGAGAATCGCGCGCGGCCACTGCTATCTCTACCTTGTGGAAAGTGTCCGCGACGGGGGGCCAGCTCTCCTGGGTATTTTCGTTCTTCAATCTCCATTCATGCAATTAAAATGCCACGCAGAAGTTTTGGTAGAGAGCAAAACAATCTTATTCTTCGGCACTCTCCATCTCTCCATTTCTTGGCATCGCTCTGACAATCCCGACCCAGACCTGAACTGCGTCGGGGCGACCGCAGTGGTTCTCGACGGATGAGAAGGTCGCATGCCGCGCCTGGCTTGTCGTTGCCTCGCCGATCGGCGCCGGACGAGATCAGGTGAGCGTCTCCCTGCGGGCCGGGCTGCAGGACTTCGCTGAAGCCGGCCCGCGGTCGTCTTCACCCCTTCGGGCACGCATCCCTTCTGTAATCCGATCTTGCCCGTCAAGCACCATTATGCGGTTTCCCCTCACCGTCGGGCGCCTTTGGCACAAAAATTCTTTCTCTCCGCAGCGATGGCGCGAGGGGGAAAGCTGCCAATCTAGCCGTTGACGGTTCACGCTATTTCGCGACTGCAGAGCCTTTCTTGCCGGCAAATCGAGCGCCTCTTTGTTCGCGCAAGGCGACGCCGGTGCGATACTCTCTTTTGCTGAGAATGGCGCGGGCGCACGAATTAACCGATATGTCCGTGTTGCAGGTGGCAGTTGCTTGCGGTTTCGTCTCATCATCGCATTTTTCAAAATGTTTTCGTGACCACTTCGGTGAATCAACCAGCAGTCTGCGACGCGGCCAATTGGAATTAACTCGCCATTCGCGACCATACAATCGGGCGCTCGCAATTGATTGAGCGGTAAGGAAATCGAGATAGCTGCCTGTCGCTTGGTGATATCAGATGTGCGCTTTTTGTGCTTCCACAGTTGCGTAAAAAGGCAGTGTGGGACTGGATGCGGCAATCTTCGACAATCTTGGCAATGACCACACCTGGGTTCCAAAGCTCGGCAGCGCGCCTCGTCGCGCCACGCGCCATTCAAAGCGCACATCTCACTTCAGATCCGGGTGAGCCAAGGTGTTTCGTTGCCATAAGCTGCTTATTGAAGCCACAACCGTCTTTTCTGATCCTTTTTCATTAGAAGGCATCGTTAAAAGTCCTGCGAGTCTTCGGACGCAGAGACTTTGCTTTGTAGACCCGTCGGTCAGGTGGTCGGTTCCCTTAAATGATTGTATAAGTCTCATCATCGTCGTTAGGCGGGCGCGAATGTAGACTCGGTTCCGTTTCATGAAACACTATCCGTCCATTCAAGCGCTTCGCGTGCTCACCAGCTTCGCTCGGACAGGGTCAGTTGAAGAGACCGCGAACGAGCTTTTTCAAACGCGAAGCGCGGTGACTTACCAACTCCGCTTACTCGAGCGCGAGCTGAATTTTCCACTATTATCTAGGACCGGCACGCGTATGGCGTTGTCTGCGGAAGGCTTGGCCTATGCACATGATGTGCGCCAAGCGCTCAACACGATCTCGGGATCAGCGCAACGTTATGCTAACAAGAGCTTGAGCGGTAACCTCACCATTTGCAGCACCCCGGGTTTCGCTGGCGGATGGCTTTGCAGTCGCATAGCCAAGTTCAACGAAGCGTTCCCAGATGTAAAAATCATCCTTAAGACACAGACACTTCTGGAGAACGTCGCTAATGAGGACGTCGATGTATTTATCACCTTTGGAACCGGCCATTGGCCCGAGATGACCGTCTCCCACCTGGTCGACATCCGGATATCTCCGGTATGCAGCCCAGTTTTTCTCCATCAGCATGGAATGTTCAAAGATCCAAAGGATTTGAGCAGTGTGCCTCTATTAAATATCCTTGGCGATGAGACCGATTGGGAGATCTGGCTGACGGCAGCTGGGGTTGATCCGTTTCTGGCCCACAGGGGCATCACCTTCCACGACGGGAACCTCTGTTTCAACGCGGCTGTTTACTCACAGGGAGTGGCGCTCGGCGACCATTTCACATGCCGCGCCGCTTTGGAGAGTGGAATGCTCGTGATGCCCTTTGATCTCGTGCTTAGAGGCCGCCGATCTTATTATCTCGTTTCATCTCCGGCCAAGGCGGAAACGCCCACAGTGGCGGCGTTCAGTTCCTGGATCAAGGCTGAGATTATGGTCCGCTACACCGACGACCATGTAGCATGAGAGCTGATGTCGACAAAATTCTTTTGTCGAAAAGGCAAAAACTATGAATTTGACGAATGGCCTCCGTCGTTCCTAGGATCAAAAAAACGGGGAACGTCATACGGTAACTCGGCAATCCTTAAAGCCGCAAGACGCCGCTGACCCAACATAAGCGCGATATAAAATGAACGTAAGCAAAGGTTCGGGGACCTTTCGGACCCTGACGGCTCGCGATTGCCTCGAACTCTATAAAGCCGGCACGATCTCACCAGTAGAGGTCGTCCGGGATTGTCTTAACCGCATAGATGCGGTCAACGCCGATCTAAATGCATTTTGTCATATCGATGCCGATGGCGCCCTGACGGCAGCCCGGCGGTCTGAGGAGCGCTGGCACAAGGGGCGGCCGATCGGCGTGCTTGATGGCGTGCCAGCAACGATCAAAGACCTTACACTGACCCGCGGAATGCCGACCCGGCGAGGCTCCGCCGCAACCAGCGCGGTTGGACCGTGGGATCAGGATGCCCCCCTTGCTGCCCGCATGCGCGAAGCTGGAGCAATCATCCTCGGAAAAACAACGACACCGGAGTTTGGCTGGAAGGGAGCAACGGATAGTCCGCTGACCGGCATCACGCGCAACCCCTGGAATCCGAAGCTGACACCAGGGGGATCGTCCGGTGGTGCGGCCGTGGCAGCGGCTATGAATCTCGGCTTTCTTCACCAAGGTAGCGACGGCGGTGGCTCGATCCGAATCCCCGCGAGCTTTACCGGCATTTTTGGATTCAAGCCGACTTTCGGATACGTGCCTCAGTGGCCGCTCAGTGCCATGGGGGTTCTATCCCACATTGGACCGATGACACGTACGGTCGATGACGCGATGCTGATGATGGATGTTATTACCCGCCCCGACGCACGGGACGGCTATGGTGGCGTCATTTATAAGGCCGATGGTTCGGGCGACGCCGAGTTCCTGCAAGGAATTCGGATCGGGTATAGCCGTAATCTGGGCTACGCCGATGTAGCGCCGGACATACTGCGCGTCACCGATGCCGCTGTCGGACAGCTTCGAAGCCTTGGCGCAGATGTAGTGGAGATCGACCCTGGGTTTGCCAATCCTGTGGAGGTATTCGCCACGTTCTGGTTTGCAGGCGCCGCACGTCTGATTGCTCGCATGAGCGAAGCGCAGAAAAATCTGCTGGACCCCGGTTTTCTTGAATGTGCAATCCGGGGCGAGGGGATCACTCTCTGCGAATTCAAGGATGCCGAACAGGCGCGATTCGACTTGTCGGTAAAAATGGCCGATTTCCACGAGAGCTTTGACTTGCTCGTCACTCCGACTGTTGCGGTTCCACCTTTCCCGGTTGGCATGGACAAACCTGATGGGTTTAGCGGCTGGGTCGATTGGACGCCCTTCACGTTCCCTTTCAACCTGACGCAGCAGCCTGCGGCCTCGCTTCCAGCTGGGTTGGACGACGGCGGGCTCCCCGTGGGCCTTCAGCTCGTCGGACCTCGCTATCGCGACGCCAAGGTACTCGGCGCCGCCCGAGTGATTGAAAAGCGTTTGGGACGGCTAACGCCGCCAGCCGTGCAGATGACCAGCTGATAGACCCCCACAAGTTTCAACGTGCCATCTCACCATTTGGAGAGGTGCGTTCACCAACCAGGATTGAGGACCGATGTCCGCGCAAACGAACGACATGAAACAACATCCCAATGGCAAGGTCCTGACATTCGCACTGCGAGAGTTTGAAGACCGGATCAGCCGTCTTGACGCCATGCTACAGAAAGAAGAGGTCGATATCTATCTCGGTCATGCCCCAGAGAGCCTCAATTATTTCACAGGCTTCGATCCCCTCGGGATCTATTTGTATGAGTGCGTGTTTTTCCAGACTGGAGCGAAGGAGCCTTCGCTGCTCACTCATAAAGCTGAGAAAGAGCTCACCGTTTTCCAGTGCTGGATTTCGGAAGTTATCATCTGGACGCACGGTCACGATCCCGTCCAGCTGACAATCGACAAATTGCGCGCGCTTGGTGCAACAGCAGGCAAGAGGGTCGGCCTCGAAATGGCCAATTGGTATCTTCGGGCCGATCTCTACAAATCCCTGACAGTGGCATTTCCAGAAGTTGAATTCGTCGACGTGACGCAGAAGATCATGCAGCTGCGCACCATTAAATCACCGACCGAAATTGAATATATGCGGAAGGCAGCCGGGTTCTCCGACCTCGCTCTGGAGGCGATGGCCGAGATTCTTCGCCCGGCCATTAGCGAACTAGATGTGCTGGCAGCGGTACAGTCGAAATTGGCAGTTGCTGGCTCCGAATATCCCACGCTGCCTTTCATTATCGCTTCGGGGTGGCGTTCAGGCACATTCCACGCCGTCCCATCTTCGAAAATCATTGAAGCCGGTGATCCGATCCTCTTTGAGTTCACGGGATCCTGGAAACGCTACAATTCCAACCTCTGCCGAACCGTGGTGGCAGGTAAGGCGTCCGACCGGCTGCTCGACCTCTGGAAAATCAACTACGAATCGTTTTGGCGGCCTTTCGAGCTGATCCGGCCCGGCGCTTCGGCTTCGGACATCGACCGCCTGAGCAGAGAGATCAGGGGCGACTACGCCGATTATATCGTGGCCCGCGCCGGTTTTGGTATGGGCCTGTCTTACCCTCCGACCTTCGCGCAATTCCCGGATATTTTGGTGGGCGACGAAACCATTCTAGAGCCTGGGATGATCTTCTCCCTCGAGCCATCGATATCGCAGTTTGAAGGCGTCACCATCTCCTACGGATACAACATCTTGGTCACCGAGACCGGTGCTGAAATCCTGCATAACGCCCCTAAAGACCTTTTTGAAATCACTGCGTAGTCCGCGCCATGGCCATAGCGTCTCATGAAAGGACAACCGATGAACGCACACGAGACCGTCAGCTCGCATCCCTCCATGTCGGAAGCTCAGGGCGAAGCCCGGCGCGATCTTGCGGCCGCTCATCGCCTGGCAGTGAAGGACAACTTCATTGAAGGCATCGACAATCATTTCACACTCGCCGTGCCAGGCGAACTGGATCGGTTCTATCTCAACGCCTTTGGACTTCACTGGTCAGAGGTGAAGGCTTCGAACCTTATAGAAGTATCTTTCGATGGTGCTGTGGTCGCCGGCAACGGTATCGCGAACCTTTCTGCCGTTTGCATTCACGCGCCGATCCATCGCCGCGGTATCAAGTGCGTCCTGCACACGCACACGCACAAGCTTGCGGATGTGGTGCATTTTATCGCAGACGGAACCATCGTGGAATCCGGTCCCCCGGATCGCATATTTGACCATCCCGAAAGCAAGAGGCTCAGCGGATTTATCAAGTCGATTATCCGCTGATACGTTCACGACTGACACCAATCTCGGCCACCAACCACTGACGGTTCGGCCCCCTCCCATGCGCAGGAGATATCCTTGGAGAGGCATCGCACATGATGAACAGCTTCGGTTCAATCTGGCCAAAGGGGTCGAGCACGCCCTGCTCGCCGAAATCGGGCGAACAGGACGACCAGATGGCCTCTCGTGCTGGAGATGGTCTCCGGCATGCGCGCGTCATCGCCGAGATGCCGTCGCCTTTGCCGGTTTCCAAGGCGCGCAAGCCCTGCTGCGAGAGGGTGGAGGTGGGCCTCGTCCCAGATCCAAGCGGTAGCTCACCTTATCCTCGCCGCGGAACAACAATGCATTCTCGGGACCGTGCTCGGCCAGCAGAAATCCCAGACCGCCAATTAGACTAAATGTCAAACGGCTTCCAAAACTGACCCCCGATCGGCGTCTAATTTTGACCCCCTTATGTAATGCGCGGCGGTCAGCGTTCGCCCGGGCGGAGCTGGTCAGGGTTGCGCAGCCCGGGCGAGCGCGGACGACGCTTGGCAGCTTGATGGGGTTATCAGGCGCGGTTCTTGAAGCGCCAGGACTCGTTTCCGGTCTCGATGATCTCGCAATGATGGGTGAGACGGTCGAGGAGCGCTGTCGTCATCTTGGCGTCGCCGAAGACGGCGGGCCATTCTCCGAACGCCAGGTTCGTGGTGACGATGATCGAGGTCCGTTCGTAGAGCCTGCTGATCAGGTGGAAGGGCAATTGCCCGCCGGCCTGTGCGACGGGCAGCTAGTCGAGTTCATCGAGCACGACGAAGTCGAGCCGGGTGAGGTAGTCGGCGATACGGCCCTGTTTGCCGCTTCGGTGCTCGGTCTCGAGCCGGTTGACGAGATCGACGACGTTGAAGAAGCGGCCACGTGAGCCGTTGCGGATCAGGGCGCGGGCAATGGCGATTGCCAGATGCGACTTGCCGGTTCCGGTGCCGCCGATGAGCACGGCGTTGCGCTGGTCGGCGACGAAGGTGCCGTTGGCAAGGTCCCGGACCAGCACCTCATTGACCGGCGTGCCGTCGAAGTCGAACTCATCGATGTCCTTGGCGATCGGCAGCTTGGCGACGGTGAGCTGGTATTTGATGGAGCGGGCCTGCTTCTCGGCGATCTCGGCCGATAGCAGATCGCCGACGATCCTCGGCGGCTCGTGCTGGCGCTTGATGCCTGTCGCCATGACCTCGTCATAGGCGCCCCGCATCCCGTAGAGCTTCAGCGTGCCCATCAGTTCCAGAACCTGCGTGCGTTCCATCAGCTTGCCCTCCTGAGGCTGTCGTAGCGGGCGCAGTCGGCTTGCGGTTCGTGCTGCAGGCGAAGAGCGTCCGGGGTGAGAATGGTGACTGCCGGCGCCGGATCGCGCTGCCGCGCCAGGATGTTGATGATGACGGCGGATGAGCAGACATTCTGATCGAGCGCCTCCTGGCAGGCGGCTTCCACGGCATCGATGCCGTCGGTCAACACCGTGGCCAGGATCGACACCATCTGCCGATCGCCATCATGCGCCGCCTTCAATTTGCGTCGGATACGCTCCATGGCCGACGGCAGAACCCAGTCCTGGAACGGCGCGCCGTTACGCAGCGCTCCGGGCTTGCGGGCAAGCACAGGGACGTAATGCCAGGGATCGTAGACCGTCTCGTTCCGCCCGAAGGAGCGGGCATGTTCGGCGACGACCACGCCGTCCTGGCTGATGACGATCCTGTCGGCATAGGCATGGATCTCGACCGGGCGGCCGACGGCCGTCGACAGGACCGAGTATTTGTTGGTGTCGAAGCGAACCGTGCAGGTCTTCGACACCGAGGCCGGCACCGTGTGGAATCCGTCGAAGGGGCCGCGATACTCGACCAGTTTGCCGCGCTCTTCCTCGAACACGTTCCAGATTGTTCGTTCCGGTTGCTCGACGTGACGGTGCGCCTTGGCGTAGGCGACGCACTTGTCCTGCAGCCAGGCGTTCAGCTCCTCATAGGTCTTGAAGCGCAGCCTGGGCGTGAAGAACCGCTCGCGCACCAGCCCGACCTGGTTCTCGACCTGACCCTTCTCCCAGCCCGACGCTGGCGTGCAGGCGACCGGCTGCACCAGATAATGGCTACACATCTGCAGGAGGCGGCGATTGTATTGGCGGTCCTTGCCAACAAAGATCGTTTCCACCGCCGTCTTCATGTTGTCGTAGATGCCGCGCGTGCAGGCGCCGCCGAAGAAGGCAAAGGCCCTGTCATGGGCGTCGAACACCATCTCCTGCGTCTCGCGCGGATAGGCCCTGACGAACATCATCCGGCTGTGGCAGAGCCGGACATGGGCGACCTTCACGGTCACCGTCACGCCGTTGATCAGGACGATCTCGTGGCTCCAGTCGAACTGGTAGGCCTCGCCCGGCGCGAAGAACAGCGGCACATAGGCGTCCGCCGTCGCCGACCCCTGCGCCTTCGCCCAGCTCTTCGCGTAGCGGCGGACGGCGTCATAGCCACCCTCGTAACCGAGACTGCAAAGCTCTTCGTAAATCCGGATCAGTGTCAGTTGCTCGCGCGCCGCCTTGCCACGGTTGCCATTCAAGAACCCGTCAAGCTGATCCTGCCACGGACCGATCTTCGGCTTGGGCTGCCGCTCGCGTTCGTAGGAGAACGATGTCTCATTGGATCTGAGTATCTTGCGGACGGTGTTGCGCGACACATGCAGTTCGCGGCAAATCCGCTTGAGCGACCATCCCTGCACATGGAAGGCGCGCCGAACTCGGGCAATCGTATCCACCGACTTCATCCCCACACCATCCGCTCGCCACGACGAGCTGATGGTCGCAAATCAAAGCATCAGGGGGGTCAAAATTGGACGCCGATTCCCCGCCTTATGGGGTCAATTTTGCACGCCGATTCACAGACTAAAAGGGACCGGGACTGTCGTTCGACCATTGGTGGAAGGGGTCACGATTGGGCAGCGCTACCGCGTTCCTACCGCTCAAACGTTGCGAAAATTCGTTATGGTCGTTCTTCGATTCAAGGGGCGACGATATGTGGTCGCGGCATTTCATCTTTGATGACATAGTCCACGCCACCGCCGACGGACCAGCAGGATACAACCTCATCGAAGGCCTTGATTGCGCGATCAAACGGTCGAAATCCGCCTGGCGATGGTTGGAGAGGGTCACCTCCATCAGCACGGTTGCAACAGGGGCCATTCTCCTCAGATCGAGACGAGCATGGTAGCCAGTGATGATGCCGGCCCTTTCAAGCTTCTGCAGCCGCATCCAACAGGGTGTCGGCGACAGGCCAACCTTATCCGCGAGCGCGAGTTTGGTGATCCGGCCAACGCGCTGGATAGCATCAAGAATACCAAGATCGATAGCATCAAGCTTCACAACCATATCCGGCGAACCCCCGAACACGCTGAAGTTTTCCACATTTGCGCACCTTGGCTACGAGCTATGTCTCGCCGCCGTTCCAAGGTGCAGTTGCACCCTGCAAGGTCATTGTGTGACGGGATGTCCTTGCCCTTTAAAAGAACATCCACGCCGGCTCAGTACCCAAGATCGAGCCTCACTTCTCGCTTCATCAATGTGCCCGATACAAATTCAGCCAGATTCTGTGAGCCCCAGCGGATATTCCTCTCGAGCACGTCATCGGCATTTGCCGCCTGATCGTTCGATGTAATCACATTAGGCAATTTGTGGATTCCAAGGCGAGATCCCCAGCCAATCGGAAACGTTTGGCCGTAGTTGTACTGCCACCATACGTCGGTTGCGAAACCATGAAGGGTGCCCGAAGTGAGCGCTTCGAATAGTGGCTTCTCCTGGATCAACATGCCGCGCGAGATATTAATGAGAAACGCCGATCGTTTCATGGCGGCGAGTTGCGCGGCGCCGAAGAACTGATGCGTCTCTTTTGTGTCAGGCGTCGCCAGGACGACGTAGTCGCACTTCGGCAGAACATCGTGCAACTCGTCGACCCCGTGCACTGCATCGAAAAACTCGACCGGGGGGCCGCCTTTGCTTCGACGGACGCCGAGGGTCTCCATGTCGAACCCCTTGGCGTGTTTGGCGATTCGCCCGCCGATATTTCCAACTCCAATCACACCGATTGTGCGACCGTGTAGCATCCCCGACCGGTATTGGTCATCGTAAAGAGGGAATAGAAACCTGCCTTCTTCCGTCGCCCGGTGCTTGAGAAGAGTCTTTTTTGCAAGGGCTAGTACGAACATCATCGCTTGCTCCGCAACCGCAACCGCGTTCGCGCCGCGAATGTTTCCGAGCTTGACGCCACGCTGTTTGAAGAGATCCAGCGCGCCCATCAGGCCAAGATCGTCTACGCCTGAATGCAGCCAAGAGAACACCTTGAGCTTTTCCGCGATCTGTAGGATTCCTTCCGGAACGCTAAAAGCAATGATCGCATCGGCGTCGGGCGCCAGATGCTTCACGTCTGAGTAGTCGCAGTCGAAACGCGAGAGATATTCGCCTCTCGGTGCCACCACCTCGGTTCCCGGAGGCAGCACTTCTTTGATCAGGCTGATCTCAGCGTCCGTGGCGTACCACAAGCATAGAACTTTCATTCCTGGTCCTCCTGAATTCTGATAATGGGCCGATGCGCAAATAAGTCGCTTCAGACAGTGAGCAGCTTGCCGAATCCCGACAGTGGTTGTGTGTAGCCGGCAAGTCTCAGTGCATCCCAGAGCATCGCTTGGTGAGCGGTGATGACAGGCTTGCCAATGCGCGCTTCAAGGGGCTGTATGATTGTAGAGGTCCTCAGGCCAGTGCATGGTATGAACAAAGCTTCTGACCCATTGGAATTTAGTGCTTCGGCCGCCTCTATGATGCTCTCGGGCTTGATATTGATGATTTCATAATCGTTATCGATGTGAAATGAACCACACGAGACGACGGAAATGCCTTCCTCCTTCAAGCACTCGGTCATCGCCGACGTAACGTCGTCCGGATAGGGGGTCAAAAGATCGACCCTCCGAATCCCGAGCTTGCGAAAAGCCTTGTAGGCTCCTGTCATAGGCGATGTTAACTTCGCTCCTGGTGCAGTTCGATGCAGTTCTGCTTCCAGGGTCGTTTGCAGAATCAGCGCGGATCCAGACGTGCAGCCGTAGGCAAAGACATCCACCGACTCCCGGGGCACGAACAGCTCGGCGGCTTTGGCAATTTCATGCGCATGGCCGCGCAGATTTTCGATCGTAATTGGGTTTTTGGTCTCAATTCGGGTTGCTGAAATACTAACCCCATCCGTTGGAAGCATTCTCCGCAGCTCGTACTCAGTTACGACATCTGTCGAAAGAGCGATCAAGCCGATTACGACCTGGTTCGACATCCCTCCGTCCATGGCTGCTTCGAGATGTTTGATTGGTGACGTGATCATGCCGAGATGCCCGTGTTTGCTGAAACTTGAAGATTCCTCACAATTGCCCAGGCAGCTCGCGCCGCGCGCAACACGTCGTCATCGGAGACACCAAATTCCGCCGTGTGAACATGGGTAATGTTTCCAAGCGCTTCGTCGTAACAGCCAAACCAGAAATACACCGATGGGAGTTGTTCGGCGTAGAATCCGAAGTCGTCTGCCCCTGCGAGAGGTCTCGTCGGAACGAGGGCCTCGCTTCCATAGATTTCGGCAATCGCTTCGCGGGCCGTTTGACTGATGCCCGGGTCGTTTACGACGGCAGGCTCTCCCGGCACCAGCTCGAACTCTGCCTCTCCGCGATGCATCGCGGCAATCTGACGAGCCAGTTCTTGCAGACGGCGTCGAAGCCTTTGGCGGGCGTCTGGCGAACGTGTACGCAGCGTACCGTCGAGAACAACGCGATCGCAGATAATATTGGTTGCTTCCCCACCATGGAAGCGGCCTATTGAAATGACAGGAGCTTCATCGGTGTGGCTCTCGCGCGATACCAGCTTCTGCACCTCAGTGACGAATGTGGACGCAATCGTGATCGCATCAACCCCTAGCTCTGGCCACGCCGCGTGGCTCTTCTTGCCTTTGAACACTATCTGGAATTCATCGGATGACTTTGTTACCGGGCCCGTGAGGACCGCAAAAGTCCCGGAGGGTATTTCGGGGTTCACATGCATCCCAATCGCGCAGTCAAAACCGTCGAGCAGACCTTGTTCAGCGACAGACCGGCCGCCGAGGGGTTCTGCTTCCTCGGCCGGTTGAAACACAACGCGCACCGTTCCGGCGTAGTGCTGACGATGGGCAAGTGCCGCCAATACAACGCCCAATGCTGCAGATGCATGCGCATCATGGCCGCAAGCATGCATCTTTCCAGGGACACGGGACCTATATGGAATATCCGGGCGGGCCTCTTGGATGGGCAGCGCGTCGATGTCGCCACGAACCACCACGTTTATGGGAATTCCATTTCCCTCGCCGACAATGTCAACGAACAAGCCCGTGTGGTGAAAGATCTGAGGTGTTTGCAACCCCGCACCACCCATAAACTCCGCTATTTTTGCCCGGGTGTTGTGCTCCTCGTTTGATAGCTCCGGGTTCGCATGCATGTAGTGCCGAAGTGCAAGGATTTGCTCCTCGCATCCCGCTGGCAAATGGAATGCGTGACTGGCTCGTTTGAGGTCTATCTCGGATGCATTCATTGATCGATCACAATCAGCTGGCGTGGCGACTGTGCCAGGCACTCGGCCTGCTTGTCGGTGATAAGGATGCTTTCAGTGATTTCGATGCCCCAGTCGCCAAACCACAGGCCTGACATAAAGTGAAACGTCATTCCTGGCCGCAGTTCGGTGCGGTCCCCTGTGCGAAAGCTTGCGGAGTGCTCACCCCAATCCGGCGGATAAGCGAGACCGATCGAGTAGCCGCAACGGCTTGGCTTTTTCAGCCCATGACGCTCTATGGCAGTGTAGTAGGCTTGCGCGACGTCTTCGCAGGAATTTCCCGGGACCGCTTTCTCCAGGCCGGCCGCCATTCCCTCGAGCACGGCCTTCTCTGCGTCGACAAACTTTTGATCCGGCTTACCTAGATAAAATGTCCTTGAGAGAGGGCAATGATAGCGTTTGTGGACGCCGGCCAGTTCAAAAAAGATGCTTTCGCCAGAGCGAAGCTCACGATCTGACCAAGTCAGATGAGGCGCAGAGGCGTCGATGCCCGCCCCGATCATCGGAACGGCCGCTGGGTAGTCGCCCCAGAAGCCATCAACCCCACGAGTGGCGGTGTGGTAAATTTCCGCCACAATGTCCGATTGCTTGATGCCGGGTTTCAACACTTCGGCCACGCGCTGATGCATGGCCGTGACGATCTTGCCCGCGCCCCGCATATACTCGATTTCGCGGGGCGACTTGATGATCCGCAGCCATTTCACCAGCCTTGTCGTATCTTTGAAGCTTGCGTTCGGCAGCGTGGAGGACAATGCTTCAAACGCCGCGTGCGTAAAGTAGTAATTATCCTTTTCGATCCCGATCGAACCGGTGGACCAGCCGAGGTCCGTAACCAATTGGCCAAGCGCAGTCATTGGATGATGTTGGGAGGATTGGACGTAGTGATCCGCGTAGGACTTGATACGGCTCTCATCCATATAAATGGTTCGGCGAGCACCGTTGCCGTCCATTTCACGACCGAACCAGACCGGGTCTTCGTCCCCGTGAATGAGGACGCACTGGTGAACGTAGAAGGACCAGCCGTCATAACCGGTAAGCCAGGCCATGTTCGCGGGGTCTGTGACGATTAGAAGATCAATGCCTTCCTGCTGCATTGCTTTGTGGGTGCCCTCGAGCCGGGCTTTGTACTCGGAAATTTCAAAGCGTAGTGTCGGTGCAGTCATGGTTGAGTCCTCAGTTCGGCTGCTCAGGCAGTCCGAAGTTTCAGATAGTTTTCCAAAAGCCGAATAAGGGCCGCGGAGCAAAGGCTGACGAACAGGAAGCCCAGGGCGACGAGAGTGATTGGTTCGAGATAGCGGTAGCTGAAGTTGGCCTTGGCTAGCGCTTCGCCCATAAGGTCGAGGACGGTAATCGCTGATAGTATTGGCGTCTCCTTGAACATCGCGATCACATAATTCCCCAAGGGTGGGATCATCGGGGGGATGGCTTGCGGCAGCACGATTTCCGTCCACGTCTGCCTTTTTGTCAGGTTACAAGCCCGCGCAGCTTCCCATTGCCCGGCTGGAACATTGATGATCCCGGCGCGATAGACCTCTGACACGTAAGTGCCGTAGTGGAGACCGAGGCCAATCGTCCCGGCGACCATGGGAGACAGAACAATTCCGATGTCTGGCAGGACATAGAATAGAAAGTACAGCTGAACCAACAACGGCGTTCTTCTAATGGCCTCTGTCACAAGGACCGCAGAACGGCTAACGAGATTGTTTGAAGACATCTTGGCGATGGCGAAGCATAGACCGATGCTCAAAGCCACAACCGACGAGATCAATGTTATCTTGACTGTGACCACGAGCCCTTTGAGCAAATCGGGCGTGATCTCAGAGACAAATTCCCAACTCCAGATCATGTCCGACCTCAGGTGCTTACGCTTGTGATGCCACGGCCAAAGCGTCTTTCAAGCCACCGCACGAAGCTCGTCAGTACAGACGCGATTAGAAGATAAGTGACCATGATGAGTAGAAAGGGCATGGCGGTGTCGCCCGTTTGGCCTCGTACCACCTGCGCCTGGAACGTCAGCTCCGAGACGGTTATAAGGGACGCAACCGCAGTGCCTTTCATGAGCTCGATTGCAAGATTTCCAAAGCTCGGCAGCATGAACACGACCGCCTGGGGAAGGATCACCCACCAGAGCGCCTGCCACCGCGTCAGGTTTAACGCGACAGTTGCCTCCCGCTGATCGCGACCGACGGCGTTGAGTGCTGCTCGAACGACTTCAGCGCCATAAGCGCCCCCATTTAATCCCAGCGCCAGGACACCGGACTGCAATGGAGATAGAGAAACGCCCACAAATGGCAGAACGAAATAGGCCGCGAACAGTTGGACAAACACCGAGGTGCCGCGGAAGATCTCCACATAGGTTCGCGTCACGGCACGCACGAAGATATTGTCCGCAGTAAGAGCAATACCGGCTAGCATTGCCAGCATCAAAGCGAGCAGGCAGCTCAAGAGCGTAAGTTCGACGGTAGCGAGAGCCCCCGTGAGTACGAACCAACTGTATCCTATTGCAGATTCAAAACTATTCACTTGATGACCTACTTGCCTTGACCGACCGACTTAAACGCGATGGCCTGCGGCGATTATCTTGCGAAGGAAGCTTTTCGTGCGCTCGTGGTGAGGCGACTGAAAGATTTCCGACGGCGGCCCTTCTTCAACGATCTTGCCGCGCTCGAAGAACAGCACTCGATCGGCAAAATCCTTGGCGAAACCCATCTCGTGGGTAACGAGGAGCATCGTCATGTCGGTCTCGTTTCGGAGATTTGTGATGACGTTTAGGACCTCTTCCACCAGTTCCGGATCGAGGGCGGAGGTGATCTCGTCGAGAAGCAGAATCTTTGGCTGCAAAGCCAGAGCACGAGCAATCGCGACACGTTGTTTTTGGCCGCCAGATAATCGTGACGGATACTCATTCGCTTTGTCGACGAGCCCGACGTTTTCCAACATTTGCAGCGCACGTTCTTTGGCTGCCGCCTTCGATAGGCTTCCAGTCAGCACCGGGGCGAGGGCGACGTTCTGAAGAGCGGTTTTATGCGGAAAGAGGTTGAAATGTTGGAATACCATTCCGAAGGCAGCACGCATTTTGCGTAGATGCGCCTCCGACGAAGGCATTTGTTTACCGCCTCTTTGCTCGTGGTTTAGGCAAACGCCATTGACGATCACATCTCCAGCCGTAACCGACTCGAGCGTCATCAAAATTCTAAGGATCGTCGTTTTCCCCGAACCCGATGGACCAATCAGCGCAAGATGCTCACCAGCATTCACTGAGAACGAGAGTTGTTCCAGCACCTTGAGAGAACCATAGCTCTTCTCAACATCCCGGAATTCGATGATGGGCGGGCAATCTGGGGCCTTCGATGCGACATGCAATCCCATTGCGCTGTCTCCTTTCGTGCGATGGCAGCCCAGCAGCACTTTGCTGCTGGGCGTCATCACCTGGAGTGAATTACGGATTGCACATCTCAGCTGCTGACTTGGCATTAGCCAGAATCTTGTAGTTCGTTTGAAGACCATATTTCGCCATGATCTTCTCGAACTCGCCACTGTCCTTCAGCTTTTTCAGGCCTACATTGTAGGCGTCGCGCAGCGCCTTATCCTCTTTATTGAAGGCTGCGGCGGCACAATCGATAGGAGTGTTGGCGATCGGTATGATGGTCTGCAAAGTATCATCACCCGACCGTGCCTTCATATCTATGACACCCGCATCATTGAGGGCGATGGCATCGACGCGCTTGTCTTGCAGCATCTTCACCGCACTGGTGTTGTCGGGATAGGGAACCAGGTTCTCCTGTTTCACTCCGGCTGAGAGCGCATCCCGGGCCTGCAAAGTTCCGGCGCCCACCGCCAGCTTGAGGCCCAGGTCGGCAATTTCCTTATAGCTTTTGAACTTGCCACTCATGTCGGAGCGGATCAGGAAAGCTTGCGCAGTGCAGATGGCCGGTTCAGCGAAATCAACCACGGCGCACCGTTCGGGGCGAATGTTGAGAGAGCCGGCTGAGAGAATTCTTACGCGTTTTGCCTGCAGGGCGGGTATCATAGCCCCGTACTGTATCAGCTCGCCTTTGAAGTTCTTGAACCCGGAAAGCGCCAAGGCGCCTCGATCGATGTCGGGGCCAGCGCCACTCAATGTACCGTCGGGCTTCAACTCCGTATAGGGCGGCTCACCGCCGATGGCGATCGAAATCTCTTGGTTGACGTCGAGATCCTCCGCGATCGCAGCGCTCCCCGCTGTGATTGCCAGGATTGCGGTCAGCACAGTTGCGAGCCCGCGAGGAGCAAAAGAAGACCGCCGTTTTATGTTTGATGCCATTGTTGTTCCCTTTCTGATGGCTCTTCTAGATCGCCGCGCCAGGACATCGATCGGAATTTCCCGCTCCGATGCTCGCTGCTCTTGCCACATACCTAGGAGCGATCCAGCAGGTACATGACGAGAGCTTCGTCTCGACCTAGGGCAGACTGCTGTTTTCGCCGCTGCCGGTAACAAACATGACAATCGGGCAATGTGAAGTCAATTGACTAAATTGTACAATGACATTACGTTCCATCATCTGCTTCCTCTGGTTGCGCCATTCGAAATGGTACAATTTTTGCACATCAAAGGGAGTCGACAACAGGAAGCCAGGGCATGACAATATGGACGCCACTCAACGAACGTCTCACGCCGCCGTATTTTCTCTCGATTGCGGATCGGATCGCCGGAGCCGTCTCTTCTGGGGCTTTGAAGCCAGGCGAGCAGCTTCCGCCGCAAAGGCAGCTTGCCTATAAGCTCGGGGTCTCGTTACCTACTGTGTCTCGAGCGTATGAAGAACTCGCTCGTCGCGGTCTCGTCGCTGGGGAAATTGGACGCGGCACATTTATCAAAGGTCCTAGCGTCAATTCTGAAGCTGTCACGCCATACGCCCCCCTGCGCACTTCCGGATTGATTGACCTGTCGATACTGAAGCCCGTCTCTGACATTCTGCACCTCGAACGTATGAAGGAGACACTTGGGGCGTTAGCTGTCGACTTGCCGCCAAGCACTGTGTTCGGCTCTCGCCCAGGAACTCTTTTCGCGCGTCATCGCTCGATTGCAACTGAATGGCTGAAATATTGCGGTGTCGTTACACATGAGAGGACAGTACATTTGACGAATGGCGGAACGCCCGCCTTGACAGTAGCTTTCATGTCCACCTGTCAGCCCGGCATGACGATCGCTACCGAGGCGACAGGGCTCCACGTGATGCTGCCATTGGCTTCGTATCTTGGTCTAAAGGTTCAGGGTGTCCCCATTGACGAGGAGGGATTGATCCCCGATGCGCTCGAAAGCGTCTGCCAGCAACACGTCATTCGCGCGCTCTTCATGATGCCCAATGCTCTTGGTCCAACCGCATTCATTATGGGCGAACGGCGGCGCAATGCGATTGTGGAGATCGCTCGAAAATATGACTTGCAGATCATTGAGGATGACGCTTTGGGGCCGCTCGTAGACAACAGGCCGCCAACTTTTCAGGCTCTGGCGCCCGAGCGGACCATTTATATCACAAGCTTCACGAAACCCATCATGTCCGGCCTGCGCACGGGTTATCTCGTCGCGCCGGAACGCCTCCTCCCTGCAGTCGAAAATCGTCAAAACGTCACCAGTTGGAGCGCCACACCGCTGATCGCTGAAATCGCAGCAAGGTGGGTCGAGGATGGAACCTGCCAACAATTCGTGGAATGGCAACGCGCAACACTTCTTGAGCGGCACGAGCTGGTTGCCTCTGTTCTCAAAGGTGTTCGGTACAATTCTAACCATGCAAGTCTCCACATATGGCTCCCCCTCGGTGACCGGTTTCCAGAAGATGAGTTTGTCTCACACGCTCGCATGCAGGGCGTGGTCTTGGCGCGCGGCTCAGCATTTGCGATTTCGGAAAATCATCCGGCTGTCCGCGTTTCAGTCGGGTCGACCACGAAAGAGGAACTTCACCGCGGATTGGACGTCATTCATAATTTGCTACACAGCGAACCTGAACCAGTTCTGCTCTGAACTATGTCAAGCCGGTTCTGATGGAATCTGGTCGGCCTGCGTCAGGGTTTACCTGCGAAGCCAATTACAAGGCGACAACAGCGAGACTGTGCCTTGGTGATGGCGCGGTCTGAGTCCGTGATCCTGACAGCAGGCCTCCGCCCGCATCACTCGCGCATTGGGCGCAGGAGGTGCAGGAAATCCCACCCGCCCCGATCTGTGAGGGCGAAAGCCGAATGGCCGAGCTATTCGACCACGACCAAGGTAGCAGGCCCGCGCCAACAGCACCTGGGCGACGTCGGCTGGATAAACATCGCGAAGGAATCATCCGACTTCCCCGGGTGACATCGAAAACCGACACAGCTGTCGGGTTATCAAGATTCCGACACGACCGCGTTATATTAGAAGGGATCCTGCTGTGCGAAAACTTAACCTGAAAGATTGCCAAAATATTTGCTCTGACGTTTCTGTCGGTGCAGTTGGCACGATTGTTGAAGGTCAAAGTCACGACCTGCCTCAGTTTAGCGTGGGAGCAGACGGCAAAAATGGACGCCCATTTGGACGACCAGAGGTTACCGTCGTCGGCTAGAGGTTTTGGAAGGCCCAAGGGCGTCGGACACGATCAGTGGCCGAGAGCCGGATCGGGGGACCGGTGGCGGCGGTCGCTCGCAAGCACGGCGCGAGCGCCTGGCAGGTCTGCGATTGGCGCCGGCGCCTTCGTCAGGGCCAACTGGCGTGCCGGAAAGCATGGCGTTGCTGCCGTTGATGATGGAGGAAAGATCTGCGCGCCCGCGGCGAAGGCTTCGAAACCGGTGCCTGGAGCGGCCACAAGGACAGTGGCCGCTCATCCGTGCAGGGGGTAGCTGCATCTGTCTGACCGAGCGTATTCAAAGGAAAAAATATGACTGTCGCTCCACTACGTTTTGAGGTCTCCGAGTATAAGAGCCGGCTTAAGGCGACCAGAAAGGCAATGGAGCACGAGGGCGTTGATCTTCTTATCGTCACAGATCCCGCAAATATGGCGTGGCTGACCGGTTACGACGGCTGGTCGTTCTATGTGCACCAGTGTGTGCTCGTCCGTCAGGACGAAGATCCCCTCTGGTTCGGGCGGGAGATGGACGCCAACGGCGCCCGTCGTACCATCTACATGGATGAGAGCCGAATAAGATCGTATGCTGATCACTACGTACAATCTTCTCAATATCACCCAATGACCGCACTTGGCTCGCTGATCAAGGATCAGGGTTGGTCCACTGGCGTCATCGGGATTGAAAAGGACAACTACTATTTCACCCATGCAGCCTTCGAGGCGCTTTCTTCGGTGCTTCCGAACGCCGCATTCAAGGACACTACCCGTCTGGTCAGATGGCAGCGGATCGTCAAGTCGGCGCGAGAGATCGAGTACATGCAGACAGCGGGCAAGATCGTAACGGCGATGCACCAACGCGTGGCCGAAGTGCTCCGGCCTGGCGTCAAGCAGTCTGACGTGGTTGCTGAGATCTACGGCACCGCCACTCGTGGCGTTGATGGCTTCTGGGGCGACTACCCAGCGGCAGTTCCAATGATCGGCGCCGGCGTCGACGCCTCCGCACCGCATCTGACCTGGTCCGACCGCACTCTTCGCTCTGGTGAAAGCATTTTCTTCGAACTAGCAGGTGTCCATAAGCGCTACCATTGCCCTCTCTCAAGAACGTTTTACCTTGGAAAGCCGGACCAGAAGTTCGTCGACGCTGAAAAGGCCGTGCTCGAGGGAATGGCGGCCGGCCTTGAGAAGGCCGAACCGGGCAATACCTGTGAAGATGTTGCGGAGGCCTATTACCGCATTGTCGAACGCTATGGATTTAAGAAGCCGAGCCGTACGGGCTACTCGATTGGTCTTGCTTACCCTCCCGACTGGGGTGAACATTCGGCAAGCTTCCGCTTTGGTGACCATACCCAACTGCGCCCTGGAATGACTTTCCACTTCATGTCAGGCCTTTGGTTTGGTGACTGGGGGATAGAGATCACTGAAAGCATTCTGGTCACCGACAAACTGGCGGAATGCTTGGCAAGCTATCCGCGTCAACTGATAGTGATCGAATGATGGGCACACCCATGGGCACGAGCCGCGCCTCGGCAATATTGACCTGCCGGCAGGAAGCGACGATGGGGAGCTCTTCGCTCTCCGCCATGTCCGCCGCTCCGCTAAACACGGGGGCTGCGCGGCGGACACGCCAACGTCACCGCTGAATGCAACGCCATTTTTTGCAGAACTTGACGCACGCAACTCACCCGACCGGCTGTGGCTCGGTCCAACAGAAATCGAAGACCGTCGAGATGCACTGTTTTTTTCGCGGTTGGAAGGCAAGACACGGACTGCTGAGCCAGTCATCGAGCATTGTACGCCGATAGGGGAACCACACCTGTGGATTGTCAGCGTTCGGCAGAGGGAAATTGAATCGAGACCGTGTTAGTCGGCTGACCCCAAGCCTGCAAGATAACCCGCCTTCATTGGTTCGGTCGCCATGTCTGACTATGAACAGATCACCATGTCCCGAATCTGCCATCAGATCCAGAATCTTGTGCGCTTTGCGAGAATATTTGGTTCTTACTTCACGAATTGAGGACAGTATTTTGGCAAATCAATCACTTAGCCCAACGACTTCGTCGGTTGGCACATCCCTTGCGGCGATGTGAACATATACGTCAAAACTCAATCGGAGGAGCCCATAATGTCGCGTCAGATGAAGTTCGTAGCGTTTCTCATGGCGGGGCCCACTTCCCATCACCATGCCATGTGGCGCCATCCGCAAACAGAGAACAGGTTTCTCGACCCAGCGTTCTGGGAAACACTGGCGCGAACGCTCGAGGCCGGCAGATTTGATGCATTCTTCTTCGCCGATGTTCTGTCTTTTTATAACGAAACCGTCATGGCGCGGGGCGGTCAGATGTCGCTGCTCGATCCTGTCCCGCTTGTCGCGGTGATGGCACGGGCAACGTCGCGCATCGGACTCGGTGTGACAATATCGACAAGTTTCCACGAACCCTATGCGATAGCCCGGGTGCTTTCCTCGCTCGATGTCCTCAGCGGCGGTCGCATCGCTTGGAATATCGTGACTTCCGCAATCGAAAGGGAGGCGCACATTCTTGGCAAGGACGCGCTCCTGCCGCGTAGTGAACGCTACGACCGTGCCGAGGAGGTCCTGAAAGCCTGTCTCGACTTGTGGACGGGGTGGCCCGACGGTGCGCTCGTCCTCGACAAGGAAAGCGGCGACTTTATTGATGAGGTAAAGATGCGCCGCACCGAAATCACCGGGAAATATGTCGGGGCAAGGGGCGTGTTCACCGTCCCGCCGAGCCCTCAGGGCTACCCGGTCATTATGCAGGCCGGATCGTCACCGCGCGGCCGCGATTTTGCCGCGAGCCACGCCGAGCTTGTCTTTACGCTTCAACATTCGTTGCCGGACATGCAGGAATTCTATGCCGACCTGAAGGGTCGCGTCGATAAGGCGGGGCGGAATCCCGACGATTGCGCCATTCTCGTTTCGGTAGATCCGATCATCGGCGAAACAGAATCCATTGCCCGCGAGAAACAAGCTTATGTGAATGACTTGGTCGACCCTCGCCTCGGCATCCCTTTCATGTCGACCCATACCGGGCTCGATTTGTCGCAGTATCCGATTGACAAGCCGATTAGCGATATCCCGGCAGAAGCCGGCTCTCGCGGCTCCTTCGATGTCATCCTTCAAGGCACCAAAGCCAGCAATCTCACGCTCGGCGAAGCGGCAAAGCGTTTTGCCACAAGCGAACTTTGCCCGCAAGTCATCGGCACGCCCGAGAACGTGGCCGATCAGCTCCAAGAATTCTTCGACAATAACGGCTGCGATGGCTTCATCGTGACGCCCACAGAAATGCCGGGCTCCTTCGAGGCCTTCACGCGATCGGTCGTGCCAATCCTTCAGAAGCGCGGTTTGTTTCGTAAGGAGTATCCGGGCTCAAGTCTGCGGGAAACGATCAAGGCATAATCAGTGCGGTATCTTTCTTTCACACCAAAGCTGGGGATGAATCCGAACACCCCGCTCATCATCGAACCGCTTGTTGCAGCCCGCGACCACCCGATATCATTTTCGCTCGACCGAGAGCAACGCCTATGCGCGTCATATGCGATGAATACCGACTGCCCCAAAGCGGCCTGAGCTAGTTTCTTTTCAACTTTCGAGGGGATTCAAATGCGCCGACGAAAAATAGTAGCTCTACTACCGGTGGCATTTGACCAGAGTTCTACATTCTTGAGCGAGGCTGATAACTTCGCAGATGTAGTCATCACTCAAAGTGCGAACGAAGCAATACGAGAGTTACAGGATGCTGAAGGATTCTTGCTCTGGGACATTTTTAACCCAGTAATCCGCAACAATCCATTACCTCCAAAACTCAAATGGATCCATATCGCTGGCGTGGGGGTTGATGCCGCCCTGTCGAGTGATCTAGCGTCTGCGGAGATCGTGGTAACCAATACGCGCGGGGTTTTTGAATATCCGATAGCAGAATATGTTCTTGGATTACTGCTGATGGGGGCAAAAGATTTTCGAAACACCATAAAATTTCAGCATGCCAAGGAATGGAAAAGGAGAGAGGCCCTGCCGCTTCGAGGGCAAACTGTGGTCTTGATCGGGCCAGGCGCGATTGGCTTGGAAATTTTTAACCTACTAAGCGCGGTAGGGGTGAATGTAATTGCGGTCGGGCGTCGCCAAGTGATGAATGACCCTCTCTTCGGGCGCAGGCACTCCATGGAGGAACTAGAATATCTCCTTCCTGAAGCAGACGCGGTCATTCTATCTTTGCCGCTAACTTCGGAGACTGCGGGAGTTATGAGCACGACGCGGTTTTCACAAATGAAGCCCGGCTCCTCTTTCATTAACATCGGCCGTGGCGGCTTGGTGGACGAGGACGCATTGCTTGACGCACTCAAAGATGGTCGGATAAGGAGCGCTTTGCTTGATGTCTTTGCCGTGGAACCGCTACCCAAGGGTCATCCTTTCTGGAGTATGGATCAGGTGTTTGTGTCACCTCATATGTCGGCGGACCTCCGTGGCTGGCGAGTCCATGTCGTAGCAAAGTTCATCGAAAATCTTGAGCGCTGGGTGGCAGGACAGCCGCTGGAGAATGTGAACGACAAAACTAGTCGCTTTAGCTGAATAGCAATTGTCCACTCCTATTACTACTGCGGAGTGCTGGTGCCTGTTTCAAATTGTGCGATTCTAAGCAGTGTTCTTCAATCCAAGAAGTCGGGCATATATGGTGACGATGTACAGAACTTACCCCCGATCATGGGCGTGGCAAGGTCATCCCTTATTGATGCTGCGGTAGCCGAAATGACTGTTTTGCGTTTTGTCCTCGCATTGCAAACAGCGTCCGTGGCTGGATTGGCCCTGCTGTCCCCGCTCCTGTGGTCAAACGCGGTAGTCCGTCGGTAGAGCTAAATAATTTGCGCCTGCGCGCGACTGACGGCCGACAAGGCCATTGCCGAACTAATCAACCGGGCAGGAAAGCGAACAGGTCGAGCGGATGGATGGTCGCAGTCACGTGTGCGAGGCTTCCGCAACACGCACGGCATCGCGATCTACAGGGATGGCGAATGGGCCGAGCGCGGCGAAGTCACGTTGGCTGAAGCCGCCTCAATCCGAGCTCCGCGACGGTCCATCGCTGGCTTGCCGCCGTCTGTCATTCCTGCCGAGCAGTAGTGCGAATTGACTTCCATGACCGCAATCAAAGAAGGCACTCAGAAAGGCTAAACTCGACAGTAAAACTGCGCTCAAGAAATCCGCTCGACCGTTTCAGTCGCCGAGCATTTGATTAGCTGGGATAACTCGCCTCGAGTTAGCCAAATGAGCCAGTCATCATCTTCGATGTCTCGATCAGGTAAAGTCAAGACGGACCCATGTGCTTCTTTGTGAAGATAGCCGTATTGATCGGCGATTCCCTTTTGGATAAGCCAAGTAGGCACAAGAGCATAGATGAAATCGGGGGACCATTTCGCCCATGCCAGCCCAAAAGCGACTCCTGCAAGCGTGGGTGCTAAGCCCAGCCCTCTAAGGTCACGCCGGAGCCATAAATCACCGTGATACGCTACGATCCCGCTTATGATCCGAGCAGTCGGCGCGACACAAACACACGACGAACCCGGGCCGGCATGCCTTGCAGGATCCACATAGCAGGCTTTCAGTGACTCGAGATGGTCCGCCAAGTTCGTAGGCGTCAGATCATCCACACGAAGCGCCTGGACGTGCGCTACTTTCCCGAATTTATCTTCTCCAACGACCCAAAACGCCTGGCCGGGCCTATGCTGTGAACAATCCGGGCGGAAGTTCGGAAAGGTAGGATATTTCCCGGCAAGCTTACTTGTAATTGAAAGGTACTCCTCAAAATCTTCCCCCATCCTGAATTGCACGCCCGCTTTGCGGGCCTTTCGGTCAAGCGAACAGAGATATGTTGATACCTCAAGGGTCGTTGCGTCGTCATGCATTGCAGGTACTCTTACCGTTGGATTGATAATGCACTGAACATCAGGGCCAATTGTCGCGAGCTTCTCGTTTCGCAATGTCGTAGACATGCGAGCCACCGGACAGCCAGCCACGGGAGATCCATCGAATGACGGGCCGCCATACCTTTCTGGTTGCGGCTGGGCTCCTGTAGGGTCAGTGTAATGCGGCTAGAATGGTGACCGACGGCGGAGGCGAAGGACCCGTATCTCGCTGCCGACGTAGATTGAGCACCCTGGAGCGACTTGAGGTCGCCGGTCGCATCATGCACCTCGCGCCCCCCAACTGCACGCTTTCCCCGTCGTCTGAACCCGCCGGGCTGTCAGATTCTCCTTATTGAAATCCCTTACAATCATGATTCACCTCTTATGCTGCCGTGGCCGCTGTGTGGCCGATCACGCTGTCGATAGCGTCCTCAAGGATGTCGAGACCTTGGCTAAGTTGATCCTTCCCAATGACGAGAGGTGGCAGACACTTCACGACCTCGTCTTTCGGACCAGCGGTCTCGACAATGAGGCCATTCTGAAAGGCAGTGCTGATGACCTGACTGGCAACCTCGCCAAACTTCAGATCAATGCCTCGCATCATGCCACGACCCTTGGCTGACGCTCGGCCTGGGTCGTACTTCTGCGCGATCTGCTCGAGTCGGCTTTTCAGCAGATTGCCTTTCTCCTCGACCGACGTCGCAAAGCTGTCTGTCCGCCAGAAGTGCTCAAGGGCCGCCCGGGCGGTCACGAAAGCATGGCAATTGCCGCGGAATGTGCCGTTGTGCTCTCCCGGCCCCCACCTGTCGAGTTGTCGGTCGATAAGAACGAGAGCCATAGGCAGGCCATAGCCCGATATCGATTTGGCCATCGTGACAATGTCCGGGCGGAGACCGGCCGCCTCGAAGCTGAAGAACGCATCGGTCCGGCCAACGCCGACCTGGATGTCATCGACGATCAGCAGAGCTCCGTGCTTGCGCGCAATGGCCGCCACCTTGCGCAGCCACTCCGTACCGGCGACATTCAGGCCGCCTTCGCCCTGAACTGTCTCGACAATCACCGCCGCCGGCGTGTCCACGCCGCTGGAGGGATCCGAAAGCAGGTGATCAAGGTAATCGGCGGTGTCTACAGCGGACCCAAGATAGCCGTCATAGGGTAGCCGCGTGACGCCGCCGAGCAGCTGGCCGGCGGCAGCCCGGTGGTATCGGTTGCCGGTGCAGGAGAGAGCGCCAAGGCTCACACCATGAAAGCCGTTGGTGAAGGCTATAATGTTGGACCGACCAGTGATCTTGCGCGCCAGCTTGAGCGCAGCCTCGACCGCGTTAGCGCCGGTTGGACCGGGAAACTGAACGACGTAGTCCAGTTGCCGGGGCTTGAGGATCGTCTCGTGGAATTCTCGCAGAAAAGATCCCTTGGCTTCGTTATACAGATCGAGGCCATGGGTGATGCCGTCGCCCGCAATGTAGTCTACGAGCGCGGACTTCAGCTCGGGGGGATTGTGCCCATAGTTTAGACTCGAGCAGCCCATGAGAAAGTCGAGATAGGCTGTCCCATCGCGCGCAAACAGCTGAGCCCCTCGCGCCGTCGCGAAAACGACGGGAAAGCTGCGGGCGTAGCTGCGCACTTCGGACTCGAGATGGTTGAAGATCGCAAATTCCTGCTCGCCATCTGGTGGACTTCGGTCAGTCATCGTTGCCTCCTTATTTAAGTATTGGCTTGGCAGGTCGGCGGGAATGCCTAGTTCGCGGTCGAACCAGGGAGCTTGCCGGATTGGTGCACCCAGGTCCTGAGCCACAGCTGCGAAGAACAACTTAGACGAACACAAGTGCCGCGCCTCGCGTCGCGTTTCACGAAGAGGACTTCTCAAGAGTCATGCCAATTGCCGAGGGAGCGTTAGAAATATTTTTCTGAGTTGTTGTTCAATGATTTGACCCCGAGTGCAGCAGGCAACCGGGGCGAAAACAATGTGTCGCGGGTTCGACAAACACGACAGTAGGTGTCGGTCGCCCGGCGTTTTCTCAGGAATGACGTTTAAAAAGCGGGACCGGTAGCGGATCATCTTGCGACTGAGAACGGAGCAGGTCCGCCGCTCCGACAGGCGTTCAGCTTTATCGTCGATCAGCGGGCCGCGCCGACGAGCTTCACCGCGGACATTGACGAAAACGGCAAGGGACGATGCTCTGGCCAATCGCCGGCAAAAAAAGATCGGATGGTTGGGGCTCCGGCGGCCTGCCTGCATGGGAGTAGCGGGAGGTCGGTCTTCCAGGCAGGCTCCAACGGTTCAACCGGTCAGGAGGTCTGCCATGGGCCTGTTCGTCGGTCTTGATGTTTCCGTTCGCGCCACCAGCGTCTGCGTAATGGACACGGGTGGCAAACTCATTCGAGAGAGCAAGGTGGAGACCGAGCCGGAGGCGATCGGCGCCCTGCTTCGCGCGATTGGCGGCCCCTACAAGCGCGTCGGCCTTGAGGCCGGTCCACTCTCGCAATGGCTCTACAGTGGCCTGTCGGCCGCAGGCTATCCGGTGATCTGCGTCGAGACGCGGCACATAAAGGCCGCGCTCTCGGCTCAGGGTCTGGCTACATCCAGGCAGAGATATTTGAGGTCCGTAAAGGCTTCGAGCCCGTGGCGCGAGCCCTCGCGGCCGATGCCGGACTGCTTGACGCCGCCGAAGGGTATCGGTGCGCCGGTGATCTTGACGCGGTTGATGGCGACCATGCCGTAGTCCAGCGCGCGGCCCATGCGCTGCTGGCGGGCGCCGTTCTCGGTCACGACATAGGCGACGAGGCCATATTCAGTGGCATTGGCACGGGCGATGACCTCGTCCTCGCTGTCGAACGGCGTCACCGCGGCGACCGGCCCAAAAGTCTCCTCGCGCATGATCAGCGCCTCATCGGGCACATCGACAAGCAGCGTCGGCTGGTAGAACAGCGATCCTGCCGCGTGAAGTCTTCCGCCGACAAGGCAGCGCGCGCCATGGCTCTGCGCGTCAGCAACCTGTTCCTCAACCTTTTTGACGGCTCGCTCGTGCATCAGCGGTCCGATGTCAGTTTCGTCGGCAAGCCCGTTGCCGACGCGCAAGGTCTCTACGCGACGCGCGAAAGCGGCGCAGAACCGATCATAGATTGGCCGCTGAACGTAGATGCGGTTGGCGGCGAGGCAGTCCTGGCCGGAAGTGGCGAATTTGGCGTCGATGGCGATGCTCACGGCCTTGTCGAGGTCGGCGTCGGCAAAGACGATCAGCGGCGCGTGGCCGCCGAGCTCCATCACTAGGCGCTTCATCGTCGGCGCGCTCTGCGCCGCGATCAATCGGCCGATCTCCGTCGAGCCGGTGAAGCTCATGGCGCGTAGGCGCGGGTCCTCGCACATCCGTGCGACAATGATAGATGCGTT
This sequence comes from Mesorhizobium sp. CNPSo 4688, assembly GCF_057784295.1. Lineage (NCBI taxonomy): Bacteria > Pseudomonadati > Pseudomonadota > Alphaproteobacteria > Hyphomicrobiales > Phyllobacteriaceae > Mesorhizobium > Mesorhizobium sp. CNPSo 4688. The sequence continues at coordinate 7,680 of NZ_JBWLUY010000025.1, read as the reverse complement.
TCCAGTGACGACGTTGAAGACGCCGGCCGGCAGTCCCGCGCGCTCGCCGAGCTCGGCCAGCGCCAGTGCCGACAGTGGCGTTTCCGAAGACGGGTGGGCGACGATGGTGCACCCGGCCGCTAGTGCGGCAGCCGCCTTGCGGGTCAGCATCGCCGAGGGAAAGTTCCACGGCGTGACGACGCCGACGACGCCGAGCGGCTCGCGCAGCACCATCATTCCCGCGTTCGGCAGATGGCTGGTGACGCTTTCGGCGTTGAGGCGTTTGGCTTCCTCGGCGTACCACTCGACAAAGGACGCGGCGTAGTCGATTTCGCCCAGCGATTCCTTGAGCGGCTTGCCCTGCTCGAGTGTCATCAGTAGCGCCAAATCGTCCCTGGCGGTGATGATCAGCTCGAACCATTTTCGCAATATCCTCGAGCGCTCTTGCGGCAGCAGAGCTCGCCAGACCGGAAAGGCGCGCGAGGCGGCCTCGATCGCCTTTGTTGTCTGTCCGGCATCGAGCGCCGCGACAAAGGCGACAGTCGCACCGCTGGCCGGATCGGTGACTTCAAAACTTTCGGCGGCCTCGCTCGCCGTCCACTGGCCATCGACATAAGCGAGCTCGCGCAGCAGCCGGCGGTCGCAGAGGCGGTCGAGCGCGTCATGGCGGATCGTGCGAGCAAAGTGCGCGGACATTGTCGAAGCCTCCCGGGTCGGGCTGATACGGGAAGATTATTCGACATGGGCAGACAGAGAGGCTGTTTGGATGGCTGCCCGTAGAGAGATTCTCTCTATTGTACGTTATCGCAGGAGGATATCTCTGGAGGTCCGGCTACCATTGCGCGGGCAGCAAGTCGGCCAAGGGCAAGACGGTCTCATCCTTGACCGTCTTGGTAACAATGTAGGTGAAGTAACGATCGATGCCGATCTCGCGCTCGAGCAAGCTATCGACCAGCCGCTGATAGGCGTCGATGTCGCGCGCTATTACCTTAAGCACATAGTCCACACCGCCGCCCACGGACCAGCAGGCCACGATCTCACAGATGTCGCGGATGACGCGCTCGAAGCGATCGAAATCGGTCTGGCGGTGGTTGGCCAGCGTCACCTCCATCAGCACGGTGGCGACAGGCGCGACCACGCGCATGGCGATACGGGCGTGATAGCCAGAGACGATGCCGGCCTTTTCCAGCTTGCGCAGTCGCATCCAGCAAGGGGTCGGCGACAGACCGACCTTGTCGGCCAGCGCCAGCTTGGTGATGCGCCCGTCGCGCTGTATGGCGTCGAGGATTTTGAGATCGATCGGATCGAGTTTAAGGAACGTCATGCTAAGTATCCATTCGGCGCACTTATATCAGTTCAATTTCCGGCCTGTAGCATGCTTCGTCGTCAGCGCCGATCGGAATGTGATGCGCTCCAGTCGCGCGTTGTTAAACTCCTTCTCCATTCTTAAGAAAACACCGGGCAACCGACACCTACTGTCGTGTTTGTTGGATCCGCGACACATTGTTTCGCCTTGGTTGCCTGCGGCACTCGGGTCAAATCTTTGAACAAACCTCAGTAAACTATTTCTAAGGCGCCTTCGGCGCAATTGGCATGACTTTTGAGACGTCCTCTTCGTGAAACGCTATGCCGGGCGGCACCGATGTTCGTCCAAGTTGAGCTGTGGCTCGGACCAGCGCCAATCCGGCAAGCTCCCTGGTTCGACCGCGAACTAGGCATCCCCGCCGGTCTATACCCAAATAGGGAGGCAACGATGACTGACAAAAGTAAACCGGATCGCGAGTAGGAATTTGCGATCTTCCACCATCTGGAGTCCGAAGTGCGCAGCTATGGATGGCCGCTGGTGCTGCGAGTTGAGACAACTCACCGAAAGGATTTTGAGGTGAAAACTCTTGCCTAACCGCGAGCCTAGCGCCCACACTGTCGAGAAGATCGGAGGCACGTCGATCTCCAACACCGCTGCCGTACTCAAGAACGTCCTAATCGGAGGACGCAAGGGGAGCGCACTCTACAACCGGATATTCGTCGTATCCGCTTATAGTGGAATGACCGATCTGCTCCTCGTGCACAAGAAAACTGGCAAGCCCGGCGCCTATGCGCGTTTGCGGGCGACAGATCGAGATCGGCTTTGGTCGAAGCGATCGCAGAGGTCCATCGTGAGATGAGGAGGATCAATGCGGAAGTCTTCGGCCGCTCGCCGGAAAGGCACGTCGCCGATGATTTCGTTCGCGACCGCATCGAAGGAGTGCGCGGCTGCCTGTTGGATCTGCAGCGGCTTTGCTCAAATGGCCCCTTCAGGCTCGAAGAGCACTTGAATACCGTGCGCGAGGTTCTCGCCGCGCAGGGCGAAGCCCACAGTTCCCACAACACGGCACTCCTCCTCAGGACACTTGGCGTGGAGGCGGTCTTCGTGGACATGACGGGCTGGCGTGACGAAACCGAGACAAGCCTTGACGAGCGCATCGAGACGGCGCTATCCGCGATCGACCTCGGCAAGCAGCTGCCGATCATCACGGGCTACAGCCGATGCCCAGCTGGTCTGGTGCAGCTCTATGGCCGTGGCTACACCGAGTTTACATTCGCCCGGATCGCCGTACTCACAGGCGCCAAGGAGGCAATAATCCACAAGGAGTACCCTCTTTCGACAGCCGACCCCAAGATTGTCGGCATTGAACGGGTCCGCACCATCGGAGCGTGGAGCGCTAAGGCTGAGCCGATGATTGACTTGCACAGCGTCACCACCGGCATCGTGGAACCTCGAGCATGTCGCAGACTCCCGGTTGCGCGAAAATCGCCGTGACGGCTGGTAAAACATCGGCCCTGGTCGATCGCGGGATCGTCGTTTCCTAAGAGACCGTCTGGAGGGGCCTTGATGCGGCACCGGCTGAAAGCGCGGCCGAGCAGCCTCATAAACGGACCCGACGCCTTGGCGGCTGCCCAAGCAAAGCGGTGAAGCGTTCGTCCCTCCCGGCTCCATCACTGGTCGAACCTACCGTTGGCCGTTCGCTCTACGCTTGGAAAATTATTTTCAGAGTTTCGCTATTTGTGCAAATGGAAAAAAATGTTTGGCATTGCGGTACTGCGTCGGCGGATCGAAGGCGAGGGAGTGGGTTCCTTTCGTAGATGTCGACTGCCTAGTCGATCCGAGCCGATTCATGAATGCCTGCGGGTGGTCTCCAGCGGCACCGCTGGAGCAACGTTCGGTGACGTTTTATAGACGCTCGAGAGCCGTGGCGCACTGGGCAGAAGACGGCTGGAAACCTCTGACCTCGCATCGACCTTGAGGAAACCCTTCCCTGGAATTGGATACCTGTCAGCTCACCTAACCGAGGCCGCTTTATGGCGACAATAACCCACGTTTTCACGATCGACTACGTTTCCCAGATGATTGAGGAGGATCTCGAACTCCTTCAAGCGATCGTCAGCAACGATGACAATCTCAGCTATGGCAGCATCATCAGTGTCCATGACGGTAGGGAGGAGGCGATAACCGCTCTCACCGACGACGGCATTGACGAGCTAAGACAGATGCTTGCCGATGCTCGCCGTTCGGCCGAAAAGTGGAACGACTTCCTTGATGACTGCGTCCTAGGATCCGGCATCATCGCGCGCATCCAGGCGAAGTCTCGGGCGTAAGGCCGACCGGCTGCGGCATAGTTGAGGACAAGCCGATCAGTATGGTTACCTTTGCCGCCACCTCGTCCAGAGTAGCGGTAAGCCGGTTTATCTGCGAGGCGGTTGCAGCCAGCTCCGGGCCGTAACGGGTCACGAGATATTCCCGGTTCTGGCTAAGGGAGTGAAGATGTTTGGCGGTTTTTGCGCGAAGGCGCAGCCCCGCTTCCAAGGCGAGCCCCGTGCGCGCCGACAGGTCATGCTGCATTTTGCGGATCTGATTGGGGCTGTGCCCACGGTGAAGCAATAGCGCGGTCAAATAGAGTTCGATCGCATGGATCGCCGACAACCTGAACGGCGCTCGAGTGAGCGGTTTGCCTGGCCGGCCGAGCTGAAGCAGCATGGTTGCCGCCTTGCGGTACTCTTCCGCAAGTTCGTGGACCTGCAGCGAGGAGGCCAGCTCTCCTGGGTATTTTCGTTCTTCAATCTCCATTCATGCAATCTCCATTCATGCAATTAAAATGCCACACAGAAATTTTGGTAAAGAGCAAAACAATCTTATTCTTCGGCACTCTCCATTTCTTGGCGTCGCTATCGTAATCCGAGCAAGACCCGCCGCGGTGTGGTCTGGGATCGAGGCGACCGTAGTGGTTCTCGACGGATGAAAGGGCACATGCCTCGCATGGCTTGTCGTTGCCTCGCCGATCGGCGCCGGAAGAGATCAGGCAAATGGCCGATGGCATCATCGCTCGCGTTTTCCTCTTGAAGGGTCATCGCGCCGACAACACATTGTGCGACGATTGGCGGGGTCGATGGGGCCCCGCCTTACGTGAACTGACGGTTCAGCAGGTCGGGAGGAACAAATGAAGGCCGAGGCTTTCGACAGCCCCATTTTCGTGAAGCGCTCCAACTACATCGTACAAGAGATTGCAAGTCTTGGGCGGCGAAAACTCCCGACCGACTCTTCGCCCGTCCCGCAGGCGCTCCCGCTCGAAATTGCGGGCCATCGCAGAAGGCCGCCCGATCATGACGGCGACCGTCGCGAACAGCACGACCGAGCGTGCGCACGTTGGGCTCGGAGCCAAAGCTTGTTCTTTGGTCACGCGCTGGCCTGGCAACCGAAGCGTTACGGTCGACTTCGAGGGCGGCCAGTTGGCGGCGACAAGGCAGCTGCGGAAGCCGGTTTTGGGTCGGTCCAGCAACCCTAACGCTTCAGCCGCAATTCTCGCCTGATCATGACCGCTATCGTGGTGGACGTAGCAAAGGCATAGACGACCAACTGCACCGCTGTACCGACGCCAGTTCCTAACAGCCAAGCCAAGGCCATTACCAGAACACTTATCGCGCCTGCCGAAGTCAAGAAAATCACGAACGCCTCGATGATCGGTGCGAGATAGTCGAGGAAGGTATCGTTCCGGTCCATGACCTGCCCTTTCACCGGATGCCTTGGCTCTTGCAATAGGAAATGATGGCGGCGCCGTCGGTTTCCGCGCCGGCTATTTCTCTAAGAACAAACTCGGCCTGCGCTGTCTGCCTATAAGTGGCCAGAACGCCCACAAACGGCGTCTCGCCGGCGTAACCGCCGAAACCGTTCTTCGCGTTGACCAAGCCGCAAGCCAGAACAACTCCCTCCTGGACACCGGGATAAGGAACCGCTTTGATTGGCCCAAACTTCGCGCTGTCGGGGTCTTTCAGTTGGACGCTCACGCTGCGTTTGATCGCGGCCAGCTCAATCTCGTTCAGCTCATAGGCTTCTTGAGCCACTGCCGCCGATGCAAAGGCAACGGAAGCGGCGAAGACCGCGGCTTTGAAAGTGATCATGAGATTGCCCCCGTGGTAAAGGAAGATGCCGTGTTTCTGGACCCGGCGCAATGCTTATGCGCACCGGGCTCAGTGGTTCTCCTTCGAGTATTTCGATGGTATCGTCGCCGCCTTTGAATTGATGGGGGAAGCATCGCATGCGCTATGGCTGGGTTCTGGTGGCAATGCTCATCGTCACCGGGTGTAACAGCAGTTCGGACCAGTGGAAGGCGACGTCACCGTCTTTCCAAAATCGGTTCGAGCAGGCGAAGGCAATCTGCAGGGGAAGATCAGCAAACAACTTCGCCAGCGCAAATGGGGGCCTCTTGACCCGGGCAATTACCTCGGACGAGGTGTTTCGGGGCTGTATGGCCGAACAGGGTTTTGTCTCTAAATAGACTTCATCGAACCGAGTCCGAGGGCAGCGCGCCTGACCGATAATTCGCGCAGGCATCGGCCGGACAATCGCGTACCTTCCTCAGCCGCGATCAGAAGGCGGCGGCACCAGAGGCTCTCGCCGTTACCATCGCCGCACGAAGCCGCTGGCAGCTGTGGATGGCATCGACGGTGACGTTTCCACTGGCCAAGAAATGTATCGCATCGTTTATCACGACATGATTGGCCCGGCCTGACCAGTCCTGACAGACAATAAGATCAAAGCCAGAACAGCGGCGCTTGTGGCATAGCAGAACAGGGATCGTGCCGGAACATGGCGGGAACATTTTTGGCCCAGCGCATTAGCGTTCCCGTGCGCGATGTCGCCACGATGTTAATCGGGTGCAAAGCCGTTAACGGGGTCATCCGGAGCACGAGGGAATCCTGGGCGAAAACATTGATTTCGTCGTTCCGCGAGCCCGATCCAGGCGGGCGGACAGATCGAGCATAGGAAGGATATTCCGAAGGTCGACAATTGAAGACGGCTCAGAGAGCCGTTGATCAAAGCCGCCATGTCACAGCTGATGGCCGGTCGATTTGAGGGAAACTATCTATTGCATCAGAACTCGATAAACCCTGATCTTCGATAATGGTTATGTGGCTGGGACAACATGGCTGAGAATGACTATGACACGTTTGCAGCGGCTTATGAGGTTGATAACGAGAACAACGCTTGGAATGCATACTACGAACGGCCGGCCATCCTTTCGATGGTGGGTAACGTCGAGGGGCTTCGGGTGCTCGATGCTGGATGCGGCGGCGGTGCCCATGCCAAGGCACTTGTCGACCGAGGGGCAATCCTGACCGGTATCGACTCGAGTACGGGTTTGCTCGAAATCGCCCACCGTCGCCTTGAGAGCCGGGCACGTTTGTTGGTCGCTGATCTGAACGAACCGCTGCCCTTCGACGACGGTGCCTTCGATTTGATCCTCGCCTCGCTCGTCATGCACTATTTGCCTGACTGGTCACGACCGCTTTCGGAATTCAACCGTTTGCTGCCCCCAAGGCGGCCGGCTGTTTTGTCCACACACCATCCTTTCATTGATCACCAGCTGGCGGGTCGCGAGAACTATTTCGAGACCTATAGCTTCACCGAAACCTGGCAGCGCGGCGGCAAGCCGATGACGATGCGCTTCTGACATCGCCCACTTCACGTCATGTTCGAATCCTGAGGCCCGCTCATGCTTTCCGGCGGCATATCAGGACCTCACGACCAAGCCGCGATTTCTCTTCTTCTCGGCGGCGAAAGCATGGGTGCCGCTGCGTTCGATGGCAGCTCAGGTTCCCCCTAACGGGGTCGTCAACCGGCATGCACCATACATATCGAGACTTTTAAACCGAGGTTCACTAATGATCCGCTAGGATATGGCGTGAGCAGCAGGGGCGAACGTGCTGCTAGCGGGGTCATCCATTGGGCATTCTGCAAAATGCACGTCGGACGCGGGTTTATATTCCCAGCGAAGGTCCGACGAGTTGGCAAGCATTCCTCGCCGAACCTGAGAGGCAATGGCGAACCGGCTACTCGGCAAAGACGCTTGCTCATTGTTGGGAAAGTGCTGACGGCTTGCCGGCTGAAGTCGCGCAGATGTTCGATGGCCCGGCCGAGCTACTGCTGGCCTTGCCCGAGCACAGGGTGCCACTCGAGGGCGGCAACCGTGACAGCCACAAACAGATGGGCGATGCTTGCGAGATGATCGTTGCCGCGGAGCTCACGCTCGCCGGCATCCCTGCTTTGAAAGTTCCCGACAACTGGCCCGGTTACGATGTGATCGCGCAGCCATTCGACCGGCCAGCGCAACGCGTTTCGGTAAAGTCGCGGACATTCAAGCGCGGTGCCGCCTATGTCGGCTACAA
>NZ_JBWLUY010000024.1:0-53113 GCF_057784295.1 Mesorhizobium sp. CNPSo 4688 | reverse complement strand
GGCGCGACCTTCGGTTACAACGCCCAGACCGGCGAGTATGGCGACATGATCGCCATGGGCATCGTCGACCCGGTCAAGGTCGTGCGCACCGCTCTCCAGGACGCGGCCTCGGTCGCCGGCCTGCTCGTCACCACCGAAGCCATGATCGCGGAGGCTCCGAAGAAGGAGTCGGCTGGCGGCGGCATGCCTGGCGGCATGGGCGGCGGTGGCATGGGCGGCGGTGGCATGGGCGGCATGGGCGGCATGGACTTCTAAGGTCCACGCAACTCGACGATCACGGAGGGGCGGCAAAAATGCCGCCCTTTCTTCGCGCCCATTGCGCCGGTTTCGGCGGCTTTCAAGCCGGGGTATGCCCGCCAAGGGTTGTACTATGTTTAAACGGACACCGCCCTTTTTTGCTGGGCTGGCTTTGCCGTTGCGCAGTGGCTGCGCGCGCAGCGATGACCGCACGGTGATTATTCCGGGACCACTTGATGCCAACTACTCTTTGACAAAGCCCCCCACGTCTGCAGCAGCAACCGATCGAAACCAGCGTGTTTCCGGTTGTGCCATAGGAGCCAGAAAGGCTCGAACTGCGCCGTGCAGCAGGTCACAAGACATCAAACAGGCGCGCATCACGGTTGCCAGTGTTACGCCCTCTTCTTCTGAGCCGCATAAGCCGCTGGTCTGCAAGAATGTCAGCCAGCCCGGCAAGCAACACCGTGTGCTTTGCAAATAGGACCTTGGGCTTCGCCAGAATTTCCACCATCAGAGCGTCGCGGCGTCTTTCCCGGATCAGGTTGTCATGCGGTACTGTTCGCAAAAGGGCTCTCTCGAAGGGCGTATGACATCGCTGTTTTGGCTTACTCTGCGCGTCGCCCCTTGAAAACAGAACAGGCTGATCCGCGGCAGCAAAAGGGCTGTCGTGACGGGCCGCGCGGCTTGACGACTTATGGATCCTGTAAACCGCGATCGTGCTGGGGCAGCATCCGCACCGACAGCGCCAGCGTCTCTCAGCGGAAAAAGCCCGCCACTCTAGACGGGAGAGTGGCGGGCTTTTTGCAGTGGTACTCGAACTGAATACGCGTTCCCGCTGACATTAGCTGTGGATAATTAAGGCAGCATTAACGCGCAAAATCGGGCCATCTAAATCGATCCGAATGTAAGGTGCGGCGGGCTCGGAGGGTCCGGCCCTGAGCACGTGTCGCCGACGAATCCATATCGCGCGAGCTGTCAGAAAATCCGCGCTTGACGTTACGTAAGGTCCCATGTTTTTCAAGGTGCTGGGGACGATTTCCAGTCTTGGTCCAGGGCGACGAAAATGAGGGCAGCGATGGTGGCTGGCGAACCTAACGACGTGCGCGTCAAACGCTGCAGTGGGGGATGGGCCGTTCATATTGTTGAGGGCGGAGAACTGACGGTTCATCGGTTCAGCACACAGTGTCCCGCTGAGAATTTCGCCGATGGCCAACGAGCCAGGCTCGGCCTTCCCAGCAAGCCACCGATTGACGAAATCTGATATCTTCGCCGAATTTGGGGAGACGTCGGATAGCTGGTGAATCGCTGGCCCCGGCGCGAAGGGCCATTTCAATGCTGCTTGCGGCCTTTCGGCTGCCCATATTTGCGATCTCGCGAAAGCCCGCCGTATCGAAAGGCCACCGGACTCGTTCTTTCGAAACCGGAGGGTCAGCGGCTCGGGCAGGTTTAGATACTCTCGTTAGCGCCGAGTAAGTTGCAACGGGGGAGAGGCCTGCACACATGTGGAGGCCAAGTCACTCTCCAGAGACCAGGGCAGGGATGGCCAAAGCCTCACCCGCCTCGTCAAGGATCGAGAAACTGTAACGGCCATCGGCATCGAGATCGACGGAGTAGCTTAGGCGGTCGAGTATGTTGTTGTCCTGGTCGAACGTAACGATCCGCGGCTTCAGCGACGTAATGTGCGCTTCGTCCAGGTAGATGGAGTTGCAGACAATGATCTGGTCGTCCGGCTGGCAGGTGCGGGCAGCCGCACCGTTGAGGATACAGCAACGTGAGCCGCGCTCGCCCAGAATGACATAGGTCGAGATCCGCGCGCCGGAATTCTTGTTCCATATCTCCACGAATTCCATGGGCAGGATCCCGGCTTCTTCGCAGTGGTCAGGGTCGAGCGTTATCGAACCGTGGTAGTTGAGGTTTGCTTCGGTGACGTGGATGCCGTGTAGCTTGCCGGCGACTAGTTTTCGCATTGATCCGTTGTCCTATCCATCGTGAATGACCCGTCAGCAACTCGTGCCTGGCTAAATTCCAACGACGAGTGCGCCGCCGCTGAGACCCGCACCCGCTGCCGCCAGCAGGATTTTCTCGCCCGGCCGAAACGGCTCCGTTTGATGGGCGAGCGACAGAGAAAGGGGAATCGTCGCGGCGGAAGAGTTGCCGTACTCGGCGATCGTCTTGACCGTCGCATGATCAGCAATGCCAAGGTTTCGCCCGACCGCATCGAAAATACGAACATTGGCCTGATGTGGCACGAACCTGCCGACATCTTCTGGTTGGGCTCCGGCAGCGGCAAGCGCGCTGATCGAGCAATCAGTCATCATCTCGACCGCCTTAGCGAACACTTCGCGGCCGTCGGTCATCGTCATGAGGGTTTGCCCGAGATCCAGGCCGCCACGGAACGGGATATTGCTTCCACCCGCCGGGATCTGGATCAGCCCGTAGCGCGAGCCATCCGAATCCACGGAAGCGCCGAGAATCCCCCGATCGGCATCCCCGCACGGACCAATCACCACGGCGCCGGCGGCATCGGCGAAAAGAACCGAGCTTGCGCGCTCGGCCGGATTGATGCGACGGCTGAGGATGTTGGCGGCAATGACAAGGCTCGCCTTGCCGTGTAGGCGGGTGAAGCCGTCCGCGAACATCAGCGCATAGATGAAGCCGGCGCAGGCGCCGGTCAGATCGACCGCGCCTGCGCGGCCAAGGCCGAGCTTGTGCGCGACCAGGGGCGCGCTTGGCGGCAGGAGATGGTCGGGCGTCGAAGTGGCGAGCAACAGCAGACCAATGTCGCTACGGTCGATCCCGGCGTTCGCCAGCGCCATCTCGCCAGCCTGCGTGGCAAGGCCGGACAGCGTGTCTTCATCTGTCGCCCAGAAGCGCGAACGAATTCCGGTGCGCCGCTCGATCCAGCCTGGCTCGAGCCCGAGACGATCTTCGATCTCCTGATTCTCGACCTTGCGCGCCGGCGCATGATGGCCGAACCCGAGAATGCGCGACGATCGGCTCATGGCCCCGAACCGAAGCGTTCGCTGGCCTCCTCGATGGCGTCATAGAGACCGTCCAGTTCCTCGCTGGTGATGCAATAGGGCGGCAGAAGATAGAGGACATTGCCAAGCGGACGCACGAGCAGGCCGCGATCGAGGAAAAAAGCGCGCAGTTTTGGCCCGATCTCGGCCAGATAGCCGGCGGAGTCGGTGCGCAGATCGAGAGCCGTGATCGTCCCGGTCGCCCGGCTGTCGGTGAAGTTGGCATTGTCGCGAAAGCGTTGAAGCCCGGCGGCCTGCTTTGCACTCAGGGCCGCGACCCGCTCGGCTACCGGCTCGTCGCGCCAGATCTCGACATTGGCGAGTGCGGCCGCGCAGGCAATCGGATTGGCGGTGTAGGAGCTCGAATGAAAGAAGGTTTTCTTACGGTCTTCGGAATAATGGGCCTGGAAGATGGCATCGGTGGCGAGCGTGGCGGCTAGCGGGATGGCACCGCCGGTCAAGCCCTTCGAGGTGCACAGGATATCCGGAGAGATCGCGGCCTGCTCGCAGGCGAACATGGTTCCGGTGCGACCCCAGCCGGTCATCACTTCGTCGGCGATCAACAGCGTGCCGGAGGCTTCGGCAATCTTCTTCAGTTCGGTCAGAACCCAGGCGGGATACATCAGCATACCGCCGGCGCCAAGCACCAGCGGCTCGACGATCAGCGCGGCGGCCCGCCGGTCGCGGGCAACGGCCTCGAACCGATCCAGCGTCTCTTGTTCGCGTCCCGCGGCCGGGAAGGGAATGGTGTCAACCTCGAACAGCAAAGGCTCGTAGGCGGCGTTGAACACGCCGCGGGCGCCAACGCTCATCGTGCCGATGGTGTCGCCATGATAGCTGTGTTCCATGACGACGATGCGCGAGCGCGGTGCCCCGATGTTGCCGAAATAGCCAAGCGCCATCTTCAGTGCGACTTCGACTGAGGTCGAGCCGCTGTCGGAATAGAACACCCAGTCGAGACCGGAGGGAGCGAGGCCGACAAGGGCCTTGGCCAGGCGCTCCGCCGGCTCGTGGGTGAAGCCGGCGAAGATGATCTGGTCGAGGCTCGCCGCAGTCGTCTCGATCGCCTTCATGATGCGGGGATGGCGGTGGCCATGCGTGACGACCCACCAAGAGGAAATGGCATCCAGGATGCGCGTGCCGTCGGCCTTGTGGAGGTAGGCGCCTTCGGTCAAGACGATTTCAGGGATCGCCGGCTCGAGCGCATGCTGGGTGAAAGGATGCCACACACGGGACTGCGACATTCATTCGCCTCCGGTCATCGAGGCAAGGTCGAAGCCGGCAACCATCGCATCCCTCAGCGTCTCACTCGTCAGGGGATCAAGGTGTGGCAGCCTGCCAAGCTGCCGCACGCCGCCCAGCTCCACGATTGTTCTTTGCGTATCGGCCATTTCATCGCCGATGAAGGCGACGCCGAGGAGCGGGATTGAGCGGACCCGCAGCGCCTCGATCGACAGCAGGGTGTGATTGATCGTGCCGAGTGTGGTGCGGGCACACAAAATGACCGGCAGCTTCCACTCAGCGAAGATGTCAATGAAGCTTGTGCGCCGGTTGAGTGGCACCATAAGCCCACCCGCGCCCTCGATAACCAGCGGCGTCGGCAGGACCGGAAAGGTAAGATCGGCAGCCTTGATCGCGACACCGTCGATCTCGGCCGAACGATGCGGCGACAGCGGGCTTCGTAACCTGTAGGCTTCCGGCAGCACGCGCTCCGACGGCAGGCCGGCAAGCCGTACAACGACCTCACTGTCAGTCTCGTCGTCGAGCCCCGATTGCACCGGTTTCCAATAGAAGCCGTCGAGCTGGCCGGCGAGCCCGGCCGCAAACACGGTCTTGCCAATTCCGGTGTCCGTTCCGGCGATGACGATGCGTTGGGTCATATCGCCCCCGGCCGTGTTTGGGCCAACACCTCGGCGAGCGCCTCGACCATGGCGCAAATGTCCGGCTTATTGACGTTGAGCGTCAGCGAAATGCGCAGCCGCGATGTGCCCTCTGCCACAGTCGGCGGACGAATGCCGCGTATGTCGAAGCCGCGCGCCTGCAGTGCCGCCGCCACCGCCATGGTGCGCCTGTTATCCCCAATGACAAAGGGCTGGATCTGCGACCCGCTGGGCTTCACGCCGCAGCGGTCGGCCAGTTGGCGGCCCGCGAAGGCAACGCGTTCCTGCAACTGAATACGGCGCACAGGCTCGTCCGACAGCATGGCGAGCGCTTCGCGGACCGCGACTGCCATCAGCGGCGATGGCGCGGTGGCGTAGATGAATGGCCGGCACCGATTGATGATGTAGTCGCACAGCGTTCGCGGCGCTGTGACCAGCGCACCGGACGCGCCGAGGGCCTTGCCGCATGTGTGGAGCGCGACGATGTTGTCACGGCCCTCGAATGCCGCGGCCAGCCCCCGACCGTCCGGTCCCCAGACGCCGGTGGCATGGGCTTCGTCGACGAGGATGAAAGCCTCGCGCCGATCTGCCAGCGCGACCAGACTTTCTAGGGGCGCATAGTCGCCATCCATGCTGTAGAGGCTCTCGACCGCGATCCAGGCGCGCCCGACGCCGCCGTCTGCGCGCCAGCGGGTGATAGCAGCATCGAAGGCATCGACATCGTTATGCGCTGCCAGCTGGAACTCGGCGCGTCCGGCCTGCGCCCCCTCATGCATGCTGGCATGGGCAAGCTCATCGAGGACCAAAAGGTCGCCCTTCTGCGGCAGCGCGGTTAGCAGTGCAAAGTTGGCGATGTAGCCACCGCCGAAGAACAGCGCGCGTTCGGCCCCGAAGAACGTTGCCGCCTCTGCCTCTAGTTCCTCATGCTCGGGCGCGTTGCCGCGCAGCAGCCGCGATCCTGTGGCGCCCACCGGTGTGCCGCGGGCAATGGCGGCCGCGACCGCGTCGCCGAGCCTCTTGCTGCCCGCAAGCCCCAGATAGTCGTTCGACGAGAAGTCGAGACCGGCGCGCGGCGCAAGCTGCCGCAGCCGGCCCCTGCGCGCCAGCCCCTGCAGGGTTGCCTCGTAGCGGGCCAGCGGTGCCCCGTTCATTGCGCCTCAAATTCCATCGGCTCGATGCCGAGACGCCGCAACAGCAGCGTATCTTTGTCCTCGCCTGGATTGTCGGCGGTGAGCAGCGTGTCGCCGACGAAGATCGAGTTGGCACCGGCAAAAAAGCACAGCGCCTGCATCTCGTCAGTCATGGCAGTGCGGCCGGCGGAAAGGCGGACATGCGATTTCGGCATCATGATGCGGGCCAGCGCGATGACGCGCACGAATTCGATAGGTTCGATCGGCCTGGCGTGGGCAAGCGGGGTGCCGTCGATCGGGATAAGCATGTTGATCGGAACGCTTTCGGGATGCTCCGGCAGGTTGGCAAGAGTGACGAGCATGTCGATGCGGTCCATCGGCTCCTCACCCATGCCGACGATGCCGCCACAGCAGACCTTGATGCCGGATTGGCGCACGTTCTCAAGTGTCTCAAGCCGATCGGCAAAGCTTCGTGTGCTGATCACCTCGCCGTAGTAGCGTTCCGAGGTATCTATGTTGTGGTTATAGTAGTCCAGCCCTGCCTGCTTCAGTCTAATGGCCTGCTCACGATCGAGCATGCCAAGCGTCATGCACGTTTCCATGCCGAGCGCCTTGACGCCTTCGACCATGGCCACCACCGCATCCATGTCGCGCGGCTTCGGATTGCGCCAGGCCGCACCCATGCAATAGCGGGTGGCGCCGGCGTCAAGCGCCTTGGTCGCCTCTGCGATGACGCGCTCCAGTTCCATCAGCTTCGAGGCTTTCAGGCCGGTTTCGTGATGCGCCGATTGGCTGCAATAGCCGCAATCTTCCGGGCAACCGCCTGTCTTGATGCTAAGAAGCCGGCTGAGCTGAACTTTGTTCGGATCGAAATTCTGGCGGTGAACGGTCTGCGCGAGGAAGAGCAGATTGTTGAAAGGTGCGTCGTGAAGTCCCCGAGCCTTCTCCAGGGTCCACATCCCGCCATCAGCGCATTGCGTCCGCGGCGTCGTGTAAGTCGGATTAGTGTCGTGCATATCCGTCCTGTTTCCTGGCTCTTCACTTGCCGAAGCTTCTTCGTCCGATTGATACCGCTTCGATTTACTATCGATGCCCGACCGGTTGGTGGCGATCACGGCGAGTAATAGTCCAGTCCGATGTCGAGAATCGGCGCGCTATGGGTCAGCCAACCGATGGACATCAGGTCGACGCCAGTGGCCGCGATGACGGGCGCGGTCGAAGCGGTGATCCGGCCCGACGCCTCCGTGATCGCCCGGCCGGCAACCATGGTCACAGCCTGGCGAAGCTCATCGATCGGCATGTTGTCGAGCAGGACGGCGTCTGGGGCGAGCGAGAGGGCTTCTTCCAACTGGGCCAGCGTGTCGACCTCGACTTCGATCTTGACGAGATGGCCTATGCTCTTTCTCGCGCACTTGATGGCGCGGCGGATGCCGCCGGCAACCGCGATGTGGTTGTCCTTGATCAGGACGGCGTCGTCGAGGCCGAAGCGGTGATTGGCACCGCCGCCAGCACGCACGGCGTATTTTTCGACCATCCGCAACCCGGGCGTCGTCTTGCGGGTGCAGGTAATCTTGGCGCGGTGCTCGCGAACCGCTGCGACAATCGAAGCGGTTGCCGTGGCAATGCCGCTCAAATGGCATAAGAAATTCAGCGCCGTGCGTTCAGCGGTAAGAATGGCCCGGGTCGGACCACTCACCGATGCAATTATCTCCCCTTGAGCAACTCTGCTGCCGTCGGCTCGGTTCACATCGAGCTTGATATTTTGGTCGATCAACTTGAAGGCGAGGCTCACCAGATCGAGCCCGGCGACAACACCGTGCTCGCGTGCAGCCAGCACGGTTGTGGCGTGGTGATATTCCGCTACGGTCGCGTCTGTCGTCACGTCACCGCCTCTGCCAAGGTCTTCGAGGAGGGCTGAGCGTACCAGCGGCTCGAGCATCATCGCGGGAAGTGGTGACAGGCTCATCAGGTGGCACTTTCCAGCGTTGGCGAGGGTGTAAGTTCCCGCGCTGCGGCCAAGGCGGCCTCGAGGGTGATCTCGGAGCGTCGTGCAACAGCCGCAGGATGGGGGAAATCCTCGCGGTAATGAGCGCCGCGGCTCTCTCGGCGCCGCAAGGCGGAAATAGCAATCATCAGACCCACAGCAGCCGAATCCGATGCCGCGTCCTGGTTTTCGGCGAGCGGCAACAGCGCCCGTGCGGCCGCCTCCAAGGCTTCGCCGTTGCGCACGATGCCGAGTGCGCGCGACACGAAAGGACGCGCGGGTGCCGGATCGGGTGACGGGTAACTGCCCGCAAACAGTGGCCTTGTTCTGCGAGCAGGCGTTCCGGCCACGCTTTCAGCGACCCAGCGCGCACACACAACGGCCTCCGTCAAGGAATTGCTGGCCAGCCTGTTGGCGCCATGCAGTCCGGTCGAGGCAGCTTCGCCACAGGCCCACAACCCCTTGACCGACGTCTTACCCGAGCCGTCCACGGCGATACCACCCATGTGATAGTGCTGGGCAGGGCGAATAGGAATGAGATCGCGCGCGGGATTGATGCCGTATCCACGACAGGCAGATGCGATTGTGGGGAAGTGTCGGACAAATTTCGCCCCAGGCCGTTGCCGCGCGTCGAGGAAGACCTGATGACCATCTGCCAAATGACTCCAGACCGCGCGTGCAACGATATCCCGTGGCGCGAGTTCGGCGCCCGGCACGCCATCGAGGAAGCGTCGACCTGTCTCATCGATCAGGGTAGCACCTTCGCCGCGGACGGCCTCGCTGACCAGCGCCATAGGGCGTTCGGGGCCATCAAGCGCGGTCGGGTGGAACTGGATGAACTCGAGGTCGGCAAGGACCGCTCCCGCGCGGGCCGCAAGCGCCAAGCCCTGTCCGCAACTTCCCGAAGGATTGGTGGTATCGAAAAACAGCCCGCCGATCCCACCGGTGGCAACCACGACCCGGCGTGAGCCGAAGAAGACAGGTCCTAACGAACAGCTCGCCCAGACGCCTTGGATCTCATTGTCCCTGACAGCCAGACGACGCGCTTCCACGCCCTCAACTACGACAATCGAGGGAGTTGAGCGCACGGCCGCGATCAGCGCACGCATGATCTCACGCCCGCTGCCGTCGCCATGCGCATGAACGATGCGACGCCGGCTGTGAGCGGCCTCCAAGCCGAGACACAATGATCCCTTTGGCGTACGGTCGAACGGAACCCCCAAGCCCGCAAGCCCCTCGATTGCGCTGGGCGCGGCTTGGAGGATGCGGCTCGCCATATCTGGGGCGCACAGACCACCCCCGGCGGCAAGCGTATCGGCCAAGTGCAGCTCCGGATCGTCGTCTTGGCCCAAACTTGCAGCCAGTCCCCCCTGAGCCGAGGTGCTCGACGAGTCAGCTCCCAGGAGCGTCCTGGACAGAAGAAGCACCGGCTCCGGCGCTAGTTGAAGCGCGGTCATCAGTCCGGCGATGCCGCCGCCGATGATGATGGGTCGCCCAAAGAAGCTGCGGACACAGGCGCTCAAATTGCCAGCATCCGTTCGACCGCGAGCCGCGCGCGCCCAGCGATGCTGGGCTCGATCGTGACGACATGGCGGTTCTGCTCAAGCGCCATGCGGATGTTGGCGAGCGTGATCCGCTTCATGTGCGGGCACAAATTGCAGGGCCGGATGAAGTCGACTTCTGGATGCGCTACCGCGACGTTGTCGCTCATTGAGCACTCTGTCATCAGCACGACGCGCGACGGCTTTTGCCGTTCGACATAGTCGGACATGGCTGCGGTCGAGCCCGAAAAATCGGCTTCAGCCACAACGTCGGGCGGACATTCAGGATGGGCTAGCACCGTCACGCCGGGATGGTTTTCGCGCAACTCGCGGATATCGGCCGGTGTGAAGCGCTCATGCACTTCGCAATGGCCTTTCCAGGCGATGATCTCAACGTCGGTTTGGGCGGCGATATTGTGGGCCAGATATTCGTCTGGCAACATAATCACCCGGTCAACGCCAAGGGATTCGACGACCGCCTTGGCGTTGCCCGAGGTGCAGCAGATATCCGACTCGGCTTTCACTTGAGCCGACGTGTTGACATAGGTGACGATCGGCACGCCGGGATAACGCTGGCGCATCAAGCGTACGTCTTGTGCCGTGATTGAATCAGCCAGCGAGCAGCCGGCGTCTAGATCTGGGATGAGCACCGTCTTGTCCGGATTAAGCAGCTTGGCCGTTTCGGCCATGAAATGCACGCCGGCCAGCACGATGACTTGCGCCTCGACCGTCACAGCCTTGCGAGCCAGTGCCAAGCTGTCGCCGACGATATCGGCCACGCAATGGAAGATCTCAGGCGTCTGATAATTGTGCGCCAGGATGATCGCGTTGCGCTCGCGTTTCAGCGCCAGAATAGCCTCGATGTCCGGGCTGAAAACCGCCCATTCCCCGGGCGGGATGACGCGCCAGACGCGCCGATACAGAGACGCCGCCGAAGATAACGCCCCGCTCATCATCGGCGCTCCCAATTATAATCTATTTGACTATAAGTGGTATATATCCACGTTGACTATAAGCGTGTCAACCCTTGGCGACCGGCAATTTTGTGCCGACCATCGCCGTTTCGTCGAGGACCGCGTGGCGGAAGCGATAGAGTCTTGCCGGGCGCCCGCCCGTGTCGACCGAAGTCTCGCCGGTCTCCTCGACCAGTTCCTGCTGCTCTATCAGGCGACGAAAGTTCGGCTTGTTGATCAGCCTGCCGACGAGCGCTTCGACGGTTCGTTGCAGCTGCAGCAGAGTGAAATACTGCGGCATCAGCTCAAAGACGACCGGCCGGTATTTGATCTTTGAGCGTAGTCGCGCAATACCCGTCGCCACGATGCGGCGATGATCGGCCACCATGGACTTGCTGGGCACAAGCGAAGGCAGCGTCGCGTCGGGTCCGCTTCCAGCCTCTTGGACCAGGCCTGCTTCGTAAACCAACTCATAGCGTTGAAGCGTGAGTTCCTCGTTCCAATGCCGCCCGTCTAACCCGAAGGCAATCGCTACCCGCCGCCGTCGTTCACGTCTTACGGCTGCGTCGCCGATGCTGTCTGCCCATTCAATCAGGCGCGGTCTCAGCACGTCCAGCACCACAGGCGGGGTGCCGTAGCGATGGTCTTCCCATGGAAAATATTCATACCAGCTTCGCCATCCGCACTTGGCCGAACCCGCTGCCTGTTCCTTGCGGGTCAGTGCGAGATAGCTGATGGAGATGGCGCGCTGCCGGCGCTCGGCGCCGGCGCGGTCCCGATCGGCGAAGGTGTAGAGCTGCTCAATATAGCCCAGCGGATGACCGGTCTGCTGCTCGACCCAGCCCCTCAAACCCGCTTGCAGCGATCGGTGCTCAAGCGCAAATGGTCCGGAAGGGAGTGTGTTCGCCTGCCCGATGGTGAGGACACAGGGTTCATTGTCGCTTACGGCGACAACAAAGGCGATCAGATCCACTTTGGCTTCGTCGGCCTCGACGGTGGTTCGGTCTTTCGTGGTTCCTTTTGCCTGATCGTCCATGTTCGCGAAAGTGGTTGGTCAGGCTCGGAGCGCCTGAATCGATTTAACTTAAGCGCGCGTGTCTGCACGTCAACACCGCGCAGCTGCACGGTCAGTTTTTAGCTCTGCGCACTTGCACAAAAACGTTCCAAACGCGACACCTGAGGTGGGTCACGTTAGGGAAGGAGGCATGCGTTGAGCACAGCTGGTATTTCAAAAGCGATTACACCGCCCGATATTCGGGCGCGTAAGGGTGGTGTCCCGCTCGTTTGCCTCACCGCCTATACGACGCCGATTGCGAAGCTGGTCGATCGACATTGCGACATCGTTCTCGTCGGCGACAGCGTCGGCATGGTCCTGCACGGCCTGCCTTCCACACTCGGCGTCACGCTCGACATGATGATCATGCACGCCAAGGCAGTGCGCCGTGGCCTCAAGCGGGCGCTGATGGTCGTTGATCTGCCGTTCGGTTCCTACGAGGAGAGTCCCGAGCAGGCGTTCCGCAACGCGGCTCGCCTGATGGCTGAGACCGCCTGCGCGGCTATCAAGCTGGAGGGGGGCGAGGCGATGGCTGCTACTATTCGCTTCCTCACGGCTCGTGGCATTCCTGTCATGGCCCATATCAGCCTGACGCCGCAGGCAGTCAACGCTATCGGCGGCTACCGCGTGCAGGGCAGGGGAGAGGACGCCGAGCGGATCAGGCGCGACGCGATATCGGTCGCGCAAGCGGGCGCTTTCTGCGTTGTGCTTGAAAAGATACCAGAGCAGCTCGCGCGGCTGATCACCGGCGAGATTGAAATCCCCACTATCGGCATCGGAGCCTCACCGGCCTGCGATGGCCAGATCCTGGTCAGTGACGACATGCTCGGCCTGTTCTCCTCGTTCAGGCCGAAATTCGTCAAGCGCTACGCAGAAATCGGCGATCAGGCCGGCGCCGCGATCGCGGCCTACGCGGACGAGGTGCGCAAGCGGCACTTCCCCGCTGCCGAGCACGTCTTTATCGATGCGCCCACGGGCGCCGAAGCCGGCGTCACAAGAAGCGGAGAAGCGCCATGAGCCTGCCGATTGTCAGGACCGTGCCAGGCTTCACCGCGGGGGCCCAGGTCAGAGAGGGCTGTGCGGCGCCTTGATGACATGGCGACAGTTCTCGCCTAGCTCTTTCCTGCAGATAGGCGCTGGTATGGCCCGGGATCTGAATTTCCAATTACCATCCTTGCCTGTCCGAGAGTCCGCGAAGCCGACGGTCTTGCACTGTCATCGCGCAATGTCCTGCTCTCACCAGCCGAGCGCTGTCGCGCCGCAAACCATTTCTTCGCTCAGAAGCAAGACGCAATCACAGTGATGATGGTGAAAAGATCGCGCGCGCTGAATCGGTTCGGGATCGAGTAATTCAAGCCTCTGTCCGGCATTAGGCACCATTCATACGGAGGTCATGCAAAGCGCAATGCATCGCCTATTCGAAAACTTTGTCGAGCAACTGTCAGCAAGTGTTGATGCTGTCGATCTCCGTGAGGCGATGGTGGCCGCTGCTGCGGGCTTCGATTTTCCGCTCTTCGCCTACTTCAGTTACCCGACGATGTCCGGGGGGGGCCCCTCGACTGATCTCGAATTATCCGTCCTCCTGGGCATCACATTATCTGCAACAGCGATATGACCGCCTTGATCCGGTCATCCTGCGTGGGCTGCAGGGCTGGGATACCTTTCATTGGGGTGTGGAGCGGGGTCGGCAGTGTTTGCCGATTTCGCAGCAAAGAATTCTGGAAAGTGCGGCTGAGATTGGCATTCGCGGCGGGCTGACGATATCCATGCATGATCATCGCGGCCGGTTTGCTGCCCTGACCCTTGCTTCGGACGAGTCTTGTCCGACTCTTTTGCGGTCTCTGGCACGCTACGAAAAAGCCTTGCAGCTGATGGCCATCAACTTTCACATCCATGCCCGAGCTAGGCTCGCCGACGATCGCGTGGTGGATGGTGTGACGCTCACCCCACGGGAGTTCGAGTGCCGGAAATGGGCGGCGCGCGGCAAGTCGGCTTGGGATATCAGCCAGCTCCTCGGCGTTTCAAGGCGCACCGCGACCTTCCATCTCGAAAACGCCAAAGCAAAGCTTGGCGTTCGAACGACCAACCAGGCCGTTGTACGGCTGGCCGCCTCCGGCCAGGCGAGATTCTAATTCCTCGGCCACGATAGCTGTAAACGTCTACACGCTGCTTCGCGGTCAGCTTTGCCTTCGATGACGCGGTACATCCCGCACGGACGCGACCATGATGCAGCTGATAACGCCAGAACTTTACGGCGAGTTCGCCAGCGAGCTCAACGAGATGCACGGACTGAGGTATCGGGTGTTCAAGGAAAGGCTCGATTGGGACGTTGAGACCAAAGACCAAATGGAAATCGACGCGTTTGATGCCTACAGGCCTGTCTATCTGCTTCTCAAGGGATCCGATTGGCGAATTCGCGGTTGCGTGCGTCTTTTTGCCCAGCACAGGACCCACAATGTTGCGCGATACGTTCCCAGCGCTGCTGGGTGCTGACGCCGTGCCCTCGACGCCCGACATATGGGAAAGCAGTCGTTTTGCGCTCGATCTTCCCGCGTCAGCGCCCAACTCGGCCGGCGGGCTGGCCCAAGCAACCTACGAGCTCTTTGCCGGCATGCTCGAGTTCGGCTTGGCCAAGCATCTCGCCCAGATAGTAACGGTGACCGACACGCGCATGGAGCGGATCCTGCGCCGCGCGACGTGGCCATTGTCGCGCATCGCACAACCGAAGCCCGTCGCCTCAGGGGACGTCTGAGCGGGCCGGTCCTGTGGCAACCGGTCTTAGGCCAGTCGGCATAGCGACCATCTGGGCCGTGAACAATGCTCGTCTGCTCGGGGAAGCGACGGTCGGTCGTGCATGCTGGCCGGACTGGCGTCGCCACCAAGCTATCACTATGCCAGTCGACTGCCCCGGGCTGCCTGGGCCTTGGAATTTCTTCGGCGCAATCCGCTATTCCAGCGCGAGCACGCCCAAATCGCACCGCCGGGCACGATTGAGGGAACCCCCGCCGATACCAGGATAGTCGAGTTGACGAGTGGATCATCTTTCCTCAGCCATTGGAGCCTCCTTTTTCGCGGACGACCCACAATTGGACGCCGCCTCGGCAAGGGTCTTTTGGGACTCGCGCGACTGCGCCC
Source organism: Mesorhizobium sp. CNPSo 4688 (assembly GCF_057784295.1). Lineage (NCBI taxonomy): Bacteria > Pseudomonadati > Pseudomonadota > Alphaproteobacteria > Hyphomicrobiales > Phyllobacteriaceae > Mesorhizobium > Mesorhizobium sp. CNPSo 4688. The sequence goes on along the minus strand of NZ_JBWLUY010000024.1, from coordinate 38,179 downwards.
GCATCCTGCGCGCCAGGGCGGAGACGGCTGGGCTCAACCATGATTTTCAACCGCTTGATCTTGCTTCGCTGTCATGCCGCAAGGACATCCTGCTGACCCCAGCCGGTGTGCAGCAGTATTGCTGAGGCAGGACTGCCGGGCTCTGCAGACGCACCCGTTGGATGCAATCGTTTCGCCGCGCCACTTGAAGTTCCATGTCGCCGCCCTTCAGTTCCTTAATGATATCGATGCAAGCGGCCGCCTGGCAGCCGCTTACTTTCCGCCGGAACCCCGCGGAAGGCGTTTGAGTGTCGTGCTGCAGGCGTTAGATGGCTCGCTCGCGGGAGCCTCCCATCAGGAGATCGCAATTGCCCTGTTCGGGTCAGCGCGTGTCGAACAAGATTGGGCTCATCCGGGCGGTCATCTTCGCGACCGGGTTCGTCGTGCCATCCAACGTGGTCGCCACCTGATGGGCGGCGGCTATAAGCAGTTCCTGATGTAGTTATTAAGCAGTTCCTAATTTAATTATGACGACAGCTTCGCAACCTTATTTCGACTGGCGCAGGGACCCGTCCGCATTTGCCAGCGAGGTAATTGTGCGTTGCACAAGCTTTGAAGCGCGGTTAGTTCTTCCGCTGCGGGAATCGGGTTTGGGTAATACGGAACGAAGCAACGAGACCAATGCTTCGTTGATAGTGCATTCATACCTGAGGATCCTAATGACCGTTACGAGTACCCACAAAGCCGGCGCTGCAAGCCTCGAATCGATCGCGCGAAACGGCAGCGTGCTACGCCGAATAGCTGTACGCATTCCGACCTACCTGTCGGATCTTCGCGAAAATCCAGCGTGGTTGCCCATGTTCGTGCTCGCCCGCACCATGCCGGCACGGCGAATGCACTGGCGTGGTGCAAAGCCTGTTCGATCGTCGCAGAAGGCACAGGATACGATGTTCATCCACGTCGATCGCCAGGACGTTGTCGATGCGCTGCAGTCCGACGGATTTTTTTCCGGACTCGTTTTGCCGAAATCTATCCATGAGTCGATCGCAGCTTTCGTGCGGTGCACACCTTGCTTTGGCAATTTCGATCGGCGTCTCGAATTCCTACCGACGGAGCATGCGGAGGCTGAGGCTCGGTTCGGCCGTCCCCTGCTGAGCGGCCATTATTTCGAGCGCATCCTCGACTGCAAGGCGGCACTCGCCGTCCAAAACGATCCGCTGCTGATGGATATCGCTGCGCACTATCTCGGCGGCCAGGCAAAACTGATTACCACGCGCGTCTGGTGGAGCTTCCCCACCGGCCAGGCCTCCGACGCCGACAAAAACCTGGCATCGCTCAACAAATATCACTTCGACCTCGATGACTGGCGCATGTTGAAGTTCTTCTTCTATCTACTGCCGGTCGACAAAGGTACCGGTCCGCATGTCTATGTCCGCGGCAGCCACAGGCGGCGCGCGCTCAAGCACCAGCTGACGCTTCTCGTCGGTCACCCCGCGAAAGAGATTTTGGACGTCTATGGCGAGCAAAGCCCCGTGACGCTTACTGGAGAGGCGGGGCTTGGCTTCGTCGAGGATCCATTCGGCTTCCACATGGGTACCGTGCCGACACACACGCCGCGGCTGATGATGGAAGTCGGCTTCGGCGTTTCACCGCCCTCGCGCCGACGCTTCCACGGCGAGCCGGTTATTCGCTGAGCTCGAAGGATTCCCGGAACAGCTTTTCCCAGGCCGAAACCAGTGCCTCGTAGGTTTCGAGCGCCACTCGACCGAAGCGCCGCGATGGAAGCCAGCGAAGGTCGGAACCACCTCGCTCCAACCGTTGCGACGGGGATCGCCGGTAACGATCTCCAGAACGGAGGCCGGGTTGCCGGCAAGGCGATGATCTATTTACTCGCCTGCTGGACGCTCGCCCTTATGGTCGGCCTCGTCGTGTCCAATGTCGTTCAACCCGGTGCCGGCCTCAGCCTCGCTCGACGTCGAGGCCGTGGATACCATCATCTCGGCCACGGCGGCGCGCCTTCGCGGAGCTCGCGTGAGGCCGTTCGGGCAGGGCGCTAAGCCGTCACATAGTCAGCTGGGTATCTGCACCAAAATAACCATGAGCCACCGCAACCTGGCAATTCATCACACGCGATGGCTCAGTCTTGCGCTGAAATAATCAGACCGCCGCTGAGTGCCTGGCGGCTTTGCCTTCGAAATATTTGTCAAACTTCACCGCAATGCTCCTCACGAAGGGACGATTTTCCTCCGGCACGACGAACTTGTCGCCTCGCAGCTCAAGCAGTCCAGCAGGATCGTTAAGGGCAATGGAGCTTGACTGAAGAAGGAGCTTTTGGCCGGCTTTCCCGAAGCTCTCCACCAGGTCTATCGCTGAAAAGGCGAAATCGCACATCAGCCGCTCGATTATCCAGCCCCGGACTCTATCGTCGTCCGAGAGCACGATGCCGCGCACAGCCGTCAACCCGCCGTCTCCAATCATGCGGCCGTACTCGCCGGTCGAAGTCGTGTTCTGCACGTAGCCTTGGCGAAACCGGCTGATCGACGAAGGGCCAAGTCCGATTAAGATCTCGCAACGATCCTCCGTATAGCCCTGAAAATTGCGATGCAAAGTCCCCGCGTGTGCCGCTACAGCCAGCGAATCGCCGGGCCTCGCGAAATGGTCGAGCCCAATTGATTCGTACCCCTTGTCCACAATCGCTCGCGCGGCTAGTTGCGATTGAGCGAGTCGCTCCATCGGTCCGGGAAGCCATGCCTCGTCGATCATCGTCTGATGTTTCTTAAACCAAGGCACGTGAGCGTAGCCGAACAGCGCCATCCTGTCCGGTTCCAGCGTGAGCGCCCGCGCCACGGTGGAACACAGGCTCTGCCTGGTTTGATGCGGCAGGCCATAGAGCAGATCAAGGTTCACGGAATCCACTCCGCGGGAGCGAACGCCATCGACAACTGCCTTGGTCTGCAAAAAGCTCTGCTCACGGTTGATCGCCTTTTGCACTCTCGGATCGAAATCCTGCACGCCGAGGCTCGCCCGCGTCATGCCTATTTTGGCAAGCGCGTCGAGGCGGCCTTCGTCCATATCGTTCGGATCGATCTCGACGCTGATCTTTACATCGTTGAAAAAGTCGAAATTGTCCCGCAGCACCGCTCCCAAGGTCACCATATCCTGCGGCTTCAGCATCGTCGGCGAACCGCCGCCCAGATGAACCGCGCGAACTCGACAACCCTTGCCGCTGACAAGGCCGCCAACCGTCGCGATCTCCGCATGCAGCGAGCGCAGATAAGCGGCCACCGGCTCGTAGTTGCGCGTCTGTTTGGTATGGCACGCGCAGAACCAGCAGAGCCTGTCGCAATAAGGGATATGCAGGTAAAGCGATATCTTGCCACCGCCTTCTAGCGCCTCCAGCCAGCCGCGGTAAACGACCGCATCGATGCCCGGATGGAAATGCGGCGCGCTCGGGTAACTGGTATAGCGCGGGACGTTCTCGCCAAGTTTGTGAGCTAGCTCGGGGCGCATGTCGTGGTCCATTTTTTTGCGTCGCCGGGACTCTGGACGCTAATATGAGCCAAAGCCCTGATTTCGATCAGGCTGCGGAACGACAAACTGCCGCAACGATTTTTCTACCGTGGATTGTTATCCTGCCGGCGCTTGGGACCGGGAGGGCGATCAGATCGGGAGAGCGATCAAATGACAGGACAGCAGGACATCCGCAGTTCCGACATTCCCTTTTATTGCCTGTCTTGCCAGGCACGGCACCGCGGCGTCTGCGGCGCGCTGCATCCAGATCACTTGGCTCGGCTCGCCAAGACGTCGTCGCGGCACAGGATCGAAGCTGGGGTCGAGCTGATGGGTGACGCCGAGGCCGTCGACAGCTATTCAAACCTGCTTTCGGGCGTTGTGAAGCTGACGAAGATCCTTTCAGACGGCCGCCAGCAGATAGTCGGTCTTCAGTTCGCGCCGGATTTTCTGGGACAGCCGTTCAAGGTGAAAAGTGCGATCAATGCGGAAGCGGCAACAGCTGTCTCTCTGTGCTCCTTTCCGAGAGCGGCCGTCGAACAAATGATGAAGCAATCACCCGAGCTCCAGCATCGCCTGTTCAAGCAGACGCTAAACGAGCTCGACGAGGCTCGCGAATGGATGGTGACCCTGGGATGCAAGACGGCACCCGAGAAGGTGGCGAGCTTTCTTCTCTTGATCGCCCGCAATATCGATTCCCGTGGGGGCCGGGCCGGGTCGGCGTGCTTCGATCTGCCGCTGACGCGTGCCGAGATCTCTGATTTCCTTGGAATTAGAGACGAGACGGTGAGCCGTGAGCTGACCAGACTGAGAATGGACGGCGTGATCCGGATCGAGAACAACCGTCGTGTCATTGTAGACAGCCTGAACCGCCTGGAACAGCGCCACGGCGGGCGGCGGCCGAGGCGCCACCGCCCGAAGAACGAGACTTGAGCGGCGAGGCCAGCCAACGCGCACCCCAAGAGACCTGCCCAAAGCTCACGGGGTTAAGCGATGGCTAATCGGCCGAGCCACTATCGGTGAAAGGCGAGGCGCTCGGCACGCATTGCAGTAACCAGCCCGCCGGAGTTGGTTGCTTCTGATATTCGGTAAGGGCTGCCGTGCACTGTTCGCGCTTGTCGAAGGTGCTGGGAAGAACGGTCATTCCTCCCCCTGGTCCGGCGATTACCAGATACCAGACCAATGCTACGCTCGAAGTCATGGAGATTTCCTTCTTCTGCCATCCGGGCTGTTGACGCCCGAATCGAGCGGACCCTAACAACTTCGGGCGGGTGGTAAAAGCAAGGCCAGCATCATCCCGTTGGGGGAGCCAAGATCACGCCGGCAAGAAGGATTTACAGGCTAGGCGCTGCCGTCCGTTTCGCTTTCCTCATCGACCATCCGAACGGGCAGATATGCGTTCGTTTCCAGCCACTCGCGAACGATGATGCCAATGAGATCCGAGCGGGTAACTTTCATTTCGGCGGCAATCGAGTTCAACGCATCGTCTGTCGCTGGCTCAAGAGGCACGCCGGCGACGTTCCGGAGCATCAGCGCCGCGCGCCGAAGGGTAATCTGCAGATCCGCCCGCGACATGTCGGCGATGCCGTTGGCGGCGCTTTCAAGTTCTTCGGCGATGGATATGCGTGTCATTATTTCACCTGTGATCGGTGGCCATTTTATTCGGACGGCCCAAAGGCCGATGGCTCACGACGCAGCCAAAGTCGGCGGCGGTGTTGGCCATTGCCGACGTCGAGCGAAGGGCGCCGGGTGTTCATCCCCACGCGGCGAAGAAATGCTTTTTGGTCATTTCGCCGACACAAGCCATCCATCTCTGCCGCCATCTAGCCGGTCAAGAGTCGAGAGGTACCAGTGTATCCCACCGCCTACTGACCACCACACGCTTCGTGCCTTATCCGCTCCGGCCGAAGTCGGCAGTCAAGGATTCATCGCTTCATATCGAGCATTGCAGCCGGAGCGTCTCTGTAATGAGCACCGCTGCGCCTGGACCAATACCAGCAGCCTCCCACGCTGGTCCCGGACACAAACTTGGAGTGGATAGCGAAAATTTCTGCGCGCTACCTCGGGCGCGACGACCCCTCGCAAGGATCTATCTGCTTCTGACTACCCAACATTCACACCCATCTCGCGGAGATAGGATTCCCTGGGTCAACATCCGGGACGTCCGCTTGCCTGGGAAGACGACCGAACGAGCATCGAATGCCAACTTGATAAAGGGCCGGGCAGCCGCACTGGCGAAATAGCATTTGCACGATGCACCAAGCGTCTCGTAAAAGGTCCACCCGAGAAGCGTGGACCTCCAGATCGCGGCGGCGGCGCAGACTTTTAGCCCGCTCGACGTAAAGTCGGTTGATAAAAATGCGCTCGTCTAGGACATAAAGACCGCTTCTCGATCAAGCACCTACTGCGCTACCAGCTAGAGGTATGGACGAAGAGGGTGACGACGCCGGCGAGGAGAGCGACGGCAGCGACGCCAGGCGCTGGGTCCTCGGTCTTGACTTAATCGGCGGCGATTTACAGGGACTGGCGAGAGCTGAATCATAACCGCGCATACACCTGCTGCGGCTGATGGAGGGAAGCCGTTGGACGAGAACGATCCGGAGAAAGAGCAGATCGAGACGATTTTTCGCAACGGTACCATCACCGTCGTAGGGATCTTGCTTGCCTTCTCGCTCGGCTTCGTCACGCATTGGGCTGCCAATCCCATGCCGTGGGGATTTTACGACCTGGTTGCCGTTCTGCCGATACTGGTCGGCATCGCGTTGCAGATGCGGGCGCTGTCCATGCTGCTCGACATGAGTTCGCTGCGCCGACCCATTTACGAGCGCGCTAACCGCATCTTTATGGCGGGGCTCATCCTGACCGCATGCGGCGTGGGGCTGGCGATCCTGCTAGATGTTTTCGAGATGTCGGCGAAGGGTTCGCTGCCCGGCGCTTGACGGCCCTGCCAGTACTAGGGCCCGAGGCGCTGCGTGCACTGCCGAACTGGAGCTCGACCTCATGGTGACCACACCTATGGGTGCCATCGACGTTTCGAAGCCGGACATGAACTTCGCAATGCGAAGGCCCCTGAAGCGTCTTGAGGAATGCATCGCCGAAATACCCGAAAAGTGTAGGCGCTAACGGTAGCGTCACCGCTTTCAATCCCTGTAGCGCGGAGTCGGCTGGCCGGCGGCGAACAGATGTCGACTGCTCGGCTAACTCGTCGCCGCGCGACCACATCGTAGGCGGGGTCGATTGTCGCGCTCTTCCCGGCGCCTGAGGTCGCGGAGATCACCGTATGCCGTCGCGCGACGAGCCGTTTTGGACCTTTCATCGAGCGCGATACATGGGGTAGCTCAGCCTGCCCGCCGCAAATTCTGATGCCGCATCCGAGCTACGCTGAGCAGGCAGGTCTCGTCGCTAACTCCGTCTTGGAAAAGTCGAACGAGATCAGAGGCAAGGTTCTCGGCTTCTGGTGACCCTGGCTGGATCTGGCACTCCTGGCAAACCTGGTCGAAAACCGACTTGAGGCTTTCCAAATCACTAGGATAGAGGGCTGGGTTAAGGTTGAGACGATCGATCATCTGGGCCTTCCTAGGGCTGCGATACTGAACGAAACAGAGGGCGGAGACGAGGAAACCCGCCGACACGCGAAAATGAGCCCGCCGAAAGGGGTTGTCATTAAAAAAAGTTGTCGGGTGACGGCTTGGAGAATTTTTGACATCCCGATGTTTCACGGATGCCTGCGCAGCGTTTTGGCCTGGCAGTCTTCAGCAAAACAGGATCGAAGGCCACGAGCCTGGTCATTGTGGCGCTTCGTCAGTCTGGAGCCACCCACCACAGGCGTATATCCGGCGCAAGAATTGTCTTTCCCGTGCTAGGGATGCATGACGCCTTGGTCAACATCCGACCAGCCGATCTTCCCAACCTTCCAATCCCGCGAGATCACCGACAGGCAAGGCGGACGCGTCGGAGCATCGCAGCCGGCGGGGCGAGCTCTGATGGTAGCTCTGGTCGGATCGACCGTTGTTTCGATAACACCGTCGAGGAGGTTATAAAATCGAAGGTTCGAAAGGCCCACGGATCCTCGCAAGAGTTGGACCAGGCCAGCTCGCCGAACTCCGGTGTCACAGATAACCATCGCCCCCAATCGCAGCTCCAAGTGACAAGGACCTGCTCATCGGCGAACGCAAGTTGGGCTCCGTTTGGCCCGAGCCCTGCGTGAAGGGCATCAAGCCATACTTCGATACTTGCGGCGTCGGTGAGCGGGACAGCAGGCCGGTCGGCGGCATACTGGGCGGTCGGGAGTTAGCATCACGCGTCGGCCGACTTGCTCGGCGCGAACGAGCCCTTCCGCTGCAGGGGCGGCTCGACTCGCATTGTCCGGGAAGGGCAGCCAGAGAGTTGCCCGAGCCGGATACCCAACTTTGAGTGTAGCGCCAGCTGCTAGAGGCAAAAATCCTGAGGCTCTGATCTGGATCAGGGCAAACAGGCCGGGACTGCGCAATCAATGCGTTGCGGATTTGGCGTCCGCCGAAATTTTCAGATCGGGACTTGCGATGAAATTCGGCACAGAGATCGTCCTCCTAAGCCTGTTTGCCTTTTGTGCCCTTGTGGCCGCCGGCTTTGGCGTGGACGGACCTTTTCGCCAGCACATGTGGGTTTTGTTCTTCGCCGCCACGGGCTTCACCGCAATCCTGTTACGCAACACGGATTTCGAGCCGGCCGTTCCGGTCGATCCGTCAGCCTATATGGATGGTCCGATCCGCTATGGCGCCATCGCGACGGTATTCTGGGGCGTCGTTGGCATGCTGGTCGGCGTGATCATCGCGCTGCAGCTTGCTTATCCCGATCTCAACATCCAGCCCTGGTTCAATTTCGGCCGCCTGCGGCCGCTGCACACGTCCGGCGTCATCTTCGCTTTCGGCGGCAACGCGCTGCTCTGCACGTCCATGTACGTGGTCCAGCGCACCTCGCGCGCGCGCCTCTTCGGCGGCAATCTCGCCTGGTTCGTGTTCTGGGGCTATCAGCTCTTCATCGTCATGGCCGCGACCGGCTATCTGCTCGGCATTACCGAAGGCCGCGAGTATGCCGAGCCGGAATGGTATGTCGACATCTGGCTGACTATCGTCTGGGTCGCCTATCTCATCCTGTTCCTTGGCACCATTTTGAAGCGCAAGGAACCTCACATCTACGTCGCCAACTGGTTCTATCTCTCCTTCATCGTCACCATCGCGATGCTGCATGTCGTCAACAATCTGTCGATGCCGGCGTCATTCCTCGGATCGAAGAGCTACTCGGCCTTTTCCGGCGTTCAGGATGCGCTGACGCAGTGGTGGTACGGCCACAACGCCGTCGGCTTCTTCCTGACCGCCGGTTTCCTCGGCATGATGTATTACTTTGTACCCAAGCAGGCGAATCGGCCGGTCTATTCCTACCGCCTTTCGATCATCCACTTCTGGGCGCTTATCTTCCTCTACATCTGGGCTGGCCCCCATCATCTTCACTACACCGCCTTGCCCGATTGGGCGCAGACGCTGGGGATGGTGTTCTCGATCATGCTATGGATGCCCTCCTGGGGCGGCATGATCAACGGCCTCATGACGCTGTCGGGCGCCTGGGACAAGATCCGCACCGATCCTATCATCCGCATGATGGTTGCGGCAGTCGCCTTCTACGGCATGTCGACCTTCGAGGGTCCGATCATGTCGATCAAGACGGTCAACTCGCTGAGTCATTACACCGACTGGACCATCGGCCACGTACACTCGGGCGCCCTCGGCTGGGTCGGCATGATCTCGTTCGGCGCGATCTACTACATGGTGCCCAAGCTCTGGAACCGCGAGCGGCTCTATTCGCTGCGGCTTGTCACATGGCACTTCTGGCTGGCGACGCTTGGCATCGTTGTCTACGCCGCTGTCATGTGGGTGTCCGGCATCATGCAGGGCTTGATGTGGCGCGAATACGACGAGCAGGGCTTCCTGGTCTACTCCTTCGCCGAAACCGTGGCCGCCATGCACCCCTACTATGTCATGCGCGCCATCGGCGGGGTCATGTACCTCTCCGGCGCCCTGATCATGGCCTGGAACATCGGCATGACCATCCGCGGCTACCAACGCGAGGAGGATCCGATGCCGGGCTCCGCGCCCGCCCTCGAGCCTGCGCAATCAGGAGCCAGAAAATGGGCTTGATGGACAGGCACGCGACCATCGAGAAGAACGCCACGCTGCTTCTTGTCGGATCCCTGCTGGTCGTGACCGTCGGCGGCATCGTCGAGATCGCGCCGCTCTTCTATCTCGACAACACGATCGAGAAGGTGGAGGGCATGAGGCCTTACTCGCCGCTCGAACTTGCAGGACGCAACATCTACGTGCGCGAGGGATGCTACCTCTGCCACAGCCAGATGATCAGGCCGTTCCGCGACGAGGTGGAGCGCTACGGCCATTACAGCCTGGCGGCGGAGTCGATGTACGACCACCCGTTCCAGTGGGGGTCCAAACGCACCGGACCGGATCTCGCGCGTGTCGGCGAACGTTACTCCAACGCGTGGCACGTCCAGCACCTTACTGACCCGCGTTCCGTCGTGCCGGAATCAATCATGCCGCGCTACGGCTTCCTGGCTGACACGCTGATCGAGGTGAAGGACTTTTCTACGCAGCTCGTCGCCAGCAAACGCGTTGGCGTCCCATACACCGATGACATGATCTCGCACGCCAACGCCGATCTGATGGCACAGGCTGATCCCAATGCCGACACATCGGGCCTTGAGGCCCGCTACCCGAAAGCCAGGATCGGCGACTTTGACGGCAATCTGCAGCAGGTGACCGAGATGGACGCCCTCGTCGCCTATCTGCAGATGCTCGGCACGCTCGTCGATTTCAAGAACTACGACGAGGCCGCTGGCTACCGCTGAGGAGAAACAACCGATGGATTACAATTTGACGCGCGAATTCGCCGACAGCTGGGGCCTGCTCGCCATGGTGCTCTTCTTTGCCGGATGCGTCGCCTTCGCGCTCCGACCGGGCGGTTTCAGCCAGGCTGACGAAGTCGCGCGCATCCCCTTCAAAGACGACTGATCATGAGCACACAGTATATCGATGATATGTCGGGCATCTCGACCACCGGTCATGAATGGGACGGCATCAGGGAGCTCAACAACCCCCTTCCGCGCTGGTGGGTGTTCACCTTCTACGTCACCATCGCATGGGCGATCGGCTACACCATCGCGTATCCCGCCTGGCCGATGCTGAGCTCCGCCACCAAGGGCGCTCTGGGCTTTTCCAGCCGCAACGCGGTCAAGAACGAGCTGGCGGCGGCAGAGTCCGCCCAGGCCGAATATATCGCGACGATACAGTCCAAAACCGCTTCGGAAATTGCGGCCGACGACACATTGCGCGAATTCGCCGTCGCTGCCGGCTTTGCGGCGTTCCGGGTCAATTGCGTGCAGTGCCACGGCTCCGGCGCGCAAGGGTCGAAGGGTTTTCCCAATCTCAATGACGACGATTGGCTGTGGGGCGGCAAGGTCGAGCAAATCCAGCAGACGATTTCACACGGCGTGCGCTTCACGACAGACCCGGATACGCGCGTGTCGGAAATGCCCGCTTTTGGCGACATCATTACGGCTGAGCAGATCACTCAAGTCAGCGCCTATGTGGCGAGCTTGTCGGGACCGGTCAAAGACGCCAGCATGGTCGAGCTTGGCGCCAAGGTCTTCGCGGACAACTGCACCGCTTGTCATGGTGAGAATGCAAAGGGTGACAAGGAGTTAGGCGCACCCGATTTGACCGATGCAATCTGGCTCTACGGACCGGGCGAGACGGCCATCGCCGCCCAGGTCCGCACTCCGAAACAAGGCGTAATGCCGGCCTGGATCGAGCGTCTCGGCGAGATCAAGGTCAAGGAATTGGCTGTCTATGTCCATTCGCTTGGCGGCGGAGAATAGGCGGCGGCCTATTCTCGACCCTCCCCGCGCCAAGCGACGAGGCCCGGCTCACGCCGGGCCTCGACCATTGCGATAACCGGCGGGATGCTGTGTGCAATGGCGGCAAACCTTGCCCCACGGCGGCCACAACCATGGTGGGCGTCGGCTGCAAAATCGTCGCTTGTGACTGGAGCTTCTCGTGCTTGACAACAAGCAGATAGGACGGCTGAAAGCCGAAGCGGTCAATTCCGCAAAGACACGACAGCCGCTTTACGCCGCGCGCAAGAAGATCTTTCCGAAACGCGCCTCTGGCCGTTTCCGCCAGTTCAAATGGCTGGTGATGGCGATCACGCTCGGTATCTATTACCTGACGCCGTGGCTGCGGTGGGATCGCGGCGCGTTCGCGCCCGACCAGGCGGTGCTGCTCGATCTTGCCAACCGTCGCTTCTATTTCTTCTTCATCGAAATCTGGCCACAGGAGTTCTACTACGTCGCCGGCCTCCTGATGATGGCCGGCATCGGCCTGTTCCTGATCACGTCCACGGTTGGCCGGGCCTGGTGCGGCTACACCTGTCCGCAGACCGTATGGGTCGACTTGTTCCTGGTGGTAGAGCGCGCGATCGAAGGCGATCGCAACGCCCGCATCAAGCTCGACGCCGGGCCATGGACGGCACGCAAGCTGGTGCTGCGTGTATCCAAACATGCCATCTGGCTGGTCATAGCGGCAGCCACCGGCGGCGCCTGGATCTTTTATTTTGCCGATGCGCCGACGCTGATCGGCAACGTCTTCGATGGCAGCGCGGCACCGGTGGCTTATGTGACCATCGCCGTGCTGACGGCGACCACCTACACGTTCGGCGGGCTGATGCGGGAACAGGTCTGCACCTACATGTGCCCGTGGCCGCGCATCCAGGCCGCCATGCTCGACGAGAATTCGCTGACGGTGACGTATAATGACTGGCGCGGCGAGCCGCGTTCAAGACATGCCAAAAAGGCCTCGACCATCGGGCAATCGGTCGGCGACTGCGTCGATTGCAATGCCTGCGTCGCCGTCTGCCCAATGGGCATCGACATCCGTGACGGCCAGCAGCTGGAATGCATCACCTGCGCGATGTGCATCGACGCCTGTGACAGCGTCATGGACAAGCTCGGCCGGGAACGCGGGCTGATCTCGTATGCAACGCTGGCCGACTACAACGCCAACATGGCGGTGGCGACCGCGGGTGGGACAAGTTCAGTCAATCCATCGCTGGTAAGAACAACGAGTGGCGCTTTCGTCGACGGCCTGGCGCATTTTCATCTGGGCAAGATCTTTCGTTTGCGCACCTATGTCTATCTCGGTGCATTGTCGGCCATCGGCCTGGTGCTCGCCTATTTTCTGCTGACGCGCGAGCGGCTTGAGCTGAATGTGCTGCATGATCGCAACCCGCAGTTCGTGACACTCTCGGACGGCTCGATCCGCAACGGCTACACGGTCAAGCTGCTCAACATGATAGCCCAGCCGAGAACGATCGAGGTCGCGCTACAAGGTCTAGAGGGCGCTGAGATGAGCATCGTCGGCCTCGACCAGCGCCCAAGTCGCTCGTTCTCGATCGCTGTCGAACCCGACCGGCTGAAGATGCTCAAGATCTTCGTCAGGCAACCCGCGGACCGCATCAAGGAGCCGGTGCAGAGTTTCCAATTTCGGATCGTCGATAAGGCGAGTTCCGAATCCGCCGAATACACCGCCAGTTTCAACGCGCCGGAGAACAGCAGATGAGCGCCGAAATGCGAAAGCCGCGCGAGTTCACGGGACGGCATATGCTGATCTCCATTCTTGTCTTCTTCACCGTCGTGATCGGGGTCAACGTTATGTTGGCCACGCTCGCCCGGAAGAGTTGGACCGGGTTGGTCGTTGAGAACACCTATGTCGCCAGCCAGCATTTAAACGAGGAAGCGAGGAAGGGAAGGGCACAAGCCGCACTAGGCTGGACAGGCAAGCTAAGCATCGCCTCGGGCGAGATACGCTACCGGCTTGTCGACAGCCGGGGCAAACCGGTGCCGTTGCATGGCGTCAGGATGCTGTTCCGCCACCCGGCTTACGAAGCCGAGGACGAAGCCGTGACACTTGTCGCATCGGCCGGCGGTGCGCCTGGGAACACGCAGGAGTTTGCCGCCCGGCACACGCCGAAGGATGGCGTCTGGATCCTCGAGATCGATGCCGACGCCGGACTGACGTCGCCGTTTCGTGACGTTCGCCGCGTCATGGTTTCGAAAGGAGGCCTGCAATGAGCTGCTGCGCGCCGGGCGGCGGAATGGCGTTGGAGGTCGGCGCCCCGGCGTCCTCATCGCCGTCGAGCGACGAGATCAAGCTGGCCAGCCGCTCCCTGGGCAGCGACATTCACCAGACCGAGCTGTCGGTGCCGACGGTCCATTGCGGCGCTTGCATCCAAGCGATCGAGGCTGCGCTCGGCAGGGTCGAGAACGTTGAGTCCGCTCGCGTCAACCTGTCGACGAAGCGCGTGTCGATTCGCTGGCACGGAGACAGCGTCCCGCCATTCTTTGCCGTGCTCGGTCGGCTCGGCTATCAGGCGCACCTATTCGACCCGGAAATTCACGAGAAGGACAAAACGCTTTCGGAGTTGATCCGCGCCGTCGCGGTGGCAGGCTTCGCGGCCGGCAACATTATGCTGCTGTCGGTGTCGGTGTGGTCCGGTGCGGAGGGTCCGACGCGGGATTTGTTTCATTGGCTGTCGGCGCTAATCGCCATTCCGGCCCTCGCCTTTGCCGGCGGTCTCTACTTTCGCTCCGCGGCGAACGCGCTGCGCCACGGCCGCATGAACATGGACGTGCCTATCGCGGTCGGGGTGTCGCTGGCCTACGCCATGAGCCTCTATGAGACGATCAACCATGGCGATCACGCCTATTTCGATGCGGCGGTGTCGCTGCTGTTCTTCCTGTTGATCGGCCGCACGCTGGATCATGTCATGCGGGAACGTGCCCGGACCGCCGTGAAAGGCCTGTCGCAGCTGGCGGCGCGTGGCGCCATGGTCCTGCGCAGCGATGGTGCACGCGATTACCTGCCGGTTGGCGAGATCGAACCAGGCATGCTGCTGCTGATCGCAGCCGGCGAAAGGATACCCGTCGACGGCAAGATCGTTCAGGGGGCGTCGGATCTTGACTGCTCGCTGGTTTCCGGCGAGAGCACGCCGAAAAACGTGGCGTCAGGCGAAGCCGTGCAGGCTGGCGTGCTCAACCTTACCGGCCCGCTGACGATCGAGGCGACGGCCGCCGCAAAGGATTCGTTCCTGGCGGAAATGGTTCGCCTGATGGAGGCCGCCGAGGGCGGCCGGGCGCATTATCGCCGGATCGCCGACCGCGTTTCGGCGCTCTATGCTCCTGTGGTTCACCTGACCGCCTTCGTGACGTTCCTTGGCTGGATGGCGGCAACCGGCGACTGGCATAGGGCGATCACCATCGCCATTGCTGTTCTCATCATCACATGCCCGTGCGCGCTCGGCCTCGCCGTGCCGATCGTTCAGGTGGTCGCCGCGCGGCGCCTGTTCGAGAACGGCATCATGGTCAAGGACGGTTCGGCCACGGAGCGTCTGGCGGCGATCGACGCGGCGGTGTTCGACAAGACCGGGACACTGACGCTGGGGCTGCCCAGACTCGTCAACGCTGCATCCATCGATCCGGCTATGCTGGCGATCGCGGCCGACATGGCTCCTCATTCCCGGCACCCATTTTCAAAGGCGCTGGCGGCATACGGAAGCGCTCGTAGCCGAGCCGGATTCGACCGCGTGCAGGAAGAGCCGGGCTTGGGCATCGAAGCGTTCGCTGACGGCGACATCTGGCGCCTCGGCCGGCGCGGCTGGGCAGGTTGGAAAGCCCGTACGGGCGGCGAAGGAAAATATGGCGGCCTTGGCGGCACGGTCCTTGCCAGGAATGGCAGGATCGTCGCTTGCTTCGCCTTCGAGGACGCCATTCGAGCCGATGCTAAGGCGGCGGTGGAAAGCTTGAAGAGCGCCGGCATCCCGGTGGAGATGCTCTCGGGCGACACTGCGAGGGCCTGCGCCGAGGCGGCGGGGATCCTCGGCATCGACAGCTTTGTGCCGGCCCTGTTGCCCTCAGGAAAGGTCGAGAGGATTGAGGCGTTGGCCCGCGCCGGCCGCAAGGTGCTGATGGTGGGCGATGGCCTCAACGACACGCCGGCGCTGGGCGCCGCGCACGTCTCGATGGCTCCGGCGACCGCGGCCGACATTGGCCGCCAGGCCGCGGATTTTGTCTTCCTGCGCGAAAGCCTGCTGGCAGTGCCGCTCGCCCTGGATGTATCGCGCAAGGCCGGCCGGCTCATCCGACAGAACATCACGATCGCGATCATCTACAACGCATTCGCCGTTCCCATCGCCATCCTGGGTCATGTGACGCCGCTCATCGCGGCGATCGCAATGAGCGCTTCCTCGCTGATTGTGATCGCAAATACGTTGCGGCTTCAGGCGACTGCGAAGGCGGTCCCTGCGACGGGACCTGCCAGGGGCCGCGCCGACGTCATCGAAGCGGCCCATCCATGACCACGCTCGTCTATCTTATTCCGGTAGCGCTGTTCCTGGGGGCGCTCGGTTTGTCGGGCTTCCTATGGGCATGGAGGAGTGGTCAATACGAGGATCTTCAGGGGGCCGCTGTGCGCATCCTTCTCGACCGGGACGACAAGCCCTAATCCTGACCCAGATCACTGTGCCAACGATTGTGCCGGTGGTCAGCCGAGCCGGCACGGTGTGGAACAACCTGCTGAGGCTGGCCGCACCGAAAGGTAACGAGCTACCGCAAAATAACTTGACCGGACCGACGCAAGATCTCTGGCGAGCGACCAGCCGACCGTAAACCCGCCGTTGCCGGCTTTGTCATGTCTGGCTGATCCAGATCAAGGCTATCTTCTCACTGGCGTGGTTTGGTCGCCGACCTTTCAAGGGAGAACGCCATGTCTAACAGACTGTTTGGTCGTCAGCATCAGCGAACCGTCGACTTGCGAATGTCACTTGTTGGCTGCCGATCTCCCTGGCTGGACGTATCCAAGGGCCGGTTCTATCAGCCATGTTCCCGGCTGCCCGGCGTAATCGGTCCCCAGTATCCAAAGCAGATGGCTGACGCGATGGCGGCGCGCTGATGGCCGGCTGCGTCGACAGTTTCGACATCATTGTGGCCGGAGCCGGGCCGATCGGACTTTCCTTCGCCGCATCGTTGGCAAAGAGCGATCTCAAAGTGGCAGTCGTCGAACAGCAGGCCCTGGAAAGGCTGGCGAATCCGCCTTTCGATGGTCGCGAGATCGCGCTGACCTACGCCTCGATCAGGATCCTTCAAGAGCTCGGCGCCTGGGATGCGATCTCCGCTTCGCACAAATCCCCCGTGCAAGGCGCCCGCGTGCTCAACGGATCGAGCCCTTTCGCTCTGTGTTTCAATCCTCCAAGAGGGTCTGCAGAACCACTCGGATTTCTCGTCCCGAATTGTCGGATCCGCGATGCCCTGTTCAAGATCATCCGCCTGCACGATCATGCCCAGCTGCTATGCGGCCACTCGGTCGTCGGTGTAACAAACAGCCACAAAGGAGCGGTCGTACAGCTTTCTGACGGGAGGCGGTTGACGGCTCGGCTTCTGGTTGCGGCGGATTCGCGTCTGTCGCGCACGCGCGACCTGCTCGGCATCGCCGCCGATATCAATCGGCTAGGCAGCTCGATGCTGATTTGCCGGGTGAGGCACGAGCGTGCCCATAACCAGGTCGCAATCGAATGGTTCGATCACCATCAGACGATAGCGATGTTGCCGCTGATGAAAGGCTTGTCCTCGCTGCTTCTCACATTGCCCTCAAAAGAGGCCGATAGACTTGTTGCTTTCGACGACGATCGGTTCGTGACGGAATTGACGGACCGCTGTCGAGGGCGCCTCGGAAAAATGACCCTGGCCAGCACACGCCATTGCTATCCGCTGGTCACGACGTGGGCGCACAGGTTTTGGGCTCACAGCGCTGCACTCATCGGCGACGCTGCCATTGGCATGCACCCGGTGACTGCGCATGGCTTCAACATTGGCCTCGGCGGCCAAAAGCAACTCGCCCGTAGAATCCTGGCAGCCCGTCACGACCGACGTGACATTGGGGATCCCGGCATGCTCCACAGGTATGAAAGCTGCCTACGCCTCTCGGCTACACCGCTCTATCATGCTACCAATCTTCTCGTCGGACTGTACTCGGGCGAGCACGCGGCAGCACGGCTTGCAAGACATGCCGCCCTTCGCCTTGCCCAGTATTTTCCCTTTGTGCGCAACGGCATTTCGGCCATGCTGAGGCGGTGAAACAGAGGCGTGGGAATGGTAAGGCCTCTCCAAACGCTGCCGAAAATACGCCATCTGCGCCGCCCTTGAAGGGCTGAAACCTAAAGCAAAAATCTACAAGGCTGCTGACCGTGAATGGCATGTACGTCCGCGTCATGCCCGTGGCGCGATCTCGCGTGCAGTTCGACGCGGCCGCAGTCTGTCTCGAGGGTCTGGTGGGCCCGTTGAACCCCGTTCATCAAAACTACCCTAACTAAATCAATACCTTAATCTATTTTGTAGACCCGATGTTGGAACCGTCGGAACAATCTTTGCAACGTGCTGCACCTCCAAGCAACTTATCTGCCTCAGATGCGCGAGCGTGAGTACGGCAGCTGGATCTGCCTCGCCTCTTCATCGCAATCTCGGCTTCTAGCGTAGCGAAGATCGGCGCGTAGATAGCGTCTCCCACCAGAACCTTCGCCACCGTTTCAAGGGCGGCCTTGAACGGGCTCAGCGCGAGCAGCAGGAAGGATTTACATCGCCTAAATGTTAGAGGCACCCGACCGGAGCGCTTTTGCGATGGTATTCGTTGTTCGGAGATCACCATCTTGTTCACAGAATAACCAATTCCCTGAGACGTTAGCCTCTAAAAAAGTGAAGACCCCATCGGCACTAAGGATAAGGTCGCACGCGGCGAAGCGAAGCTGCATTGCCGACACGAGCTTGACCAAGCCTTGAGTCACATCGTTCGGAAGCTCTATGGGCTGGACCCGAGAAATCTCATTTAACCGAAAGTCCACATTCACAGCGTCGCCTTGAAGAAGCGCGTAGGCGAGAACGTTCGTGTCCACAACAATGGCACGGACATCGAAAACCTTTTCAACTTTAGCCTGAATAAGGCTCGGAGTGTCGTCCAACTTGAGCGTAGGCAACGTTTCGAGTCGTAGCTCCTGGGTATATGGTGCCAAAAAATTGGATGAGGGGATTGGACGTTCAAAGTAAAACTCATTCCCTATCAACGCGAGACTAGCATCCGAAATTGACTTGATCACCAATGACGGATGGCGTTTAGCAAACTCAATTATATCCTGCACTGATCCCGAAACTATCTGCTCCGGCGTTTGCAATCCAAGCCGTGCGGCAATGTGCGTTTGGTAAAGCTTGCAATCGGCTCGGGCTTCATGCCACGGATCGTTTATCCAAATCCGACTGTCTAAACATCGGAAGGCCGAAAGTGCCGCTTGAAGACGTTCGGTCAGTGCAAATCGCTCAATGTCCGGTAGTTCCCTACTAACAGTCAGCCTGTCCAACGCATAGCGACAAAAAACTGATCGCACCTGATGTGTGGAAAGTACCCGACCATCGGGCCATTCCAAAACAGCACGTTCCGGACTTAGCCACCTGAGTGTAGGCACGCCATCGTCTTCACTTGGATCGAAGAAGAAGGTCGGAACACCTAGTTCGCCCAACCTCGTGCACACCGCTGTGACATGCGCGTCTTCCGTCAAACCAATGAGGAGAACCGTATCGAGATCACTTCCCAGCACGCTTGTCCATCTTAGCAGGGATGTACTTGGATGGCAGATATTTGCCATTACTGTTGTACCCGCCCGGACGCGTTTTACCTGGCGTCATCGTCGAAGTCGGGGGAGTTCTGGACAGAGCCGCGAATAGCGTGCGAGGATCGGACTCTGCGCCATCGTTCTGCGAGTGTGGAAGGTCCATTTCCGGATAGAGATTATCTGGGTACGCTGACAAGAAAAAGGTAACCAATGGACGTTTTTCGTGAGCATTCAATTGTGACATGACTTCCCCCTCCCACGAACATAGCAATATCGTCGCCGCCAAGTTTGTCAATCGACCCATGACTTAAAAAGACGAACAAGGCGGCTCCTCGCGACGTCTATGCCGGCGCTCGCTTGGCAAGCCTCGCCAGCGTTGAACGGGAACACCCTGTGGCACAGACTACGGTGTTCCAACTTTGCCCGCCTTTGAGCAGCGGCCGACATCTTCAGCCCGTTCGACTACCCTCGGCGATATTCGTGGCCGAGCATGCTCATTGGATCGAGCTTGGGGCGCCACCGATGAAATCCGCGGCGGATAGCGTCCGCGCCGCATCTCTCGGCAGACCCGATCTTCTAACCCGATCTTCTAAAAAGAGGCCATTTTGGTGCGGCAATCCTTCAATGAATCATGCTGCACATCTCGTAGCTGCGTCATCGTGGTCGCCCCGTAGAAGCCGGCCTGACTTCCCGACCGACGGGTCGATAACGATGATCGCCTCCGGAGAATAGTTCTCGTTGTCGAGCGCGGCGGTCTCCACAGACTTGCCGTGCTCTACCCTTTGCCAATGGCCGGCGCGCGGCCGGGCGATCTCAAACGCATCGCAGGCCCGCGCTACATGCTGGTCCCTGACGCCATACAGCCTTGCAATCTCGGTCATCGGCTTCGACCAGACCAGTTCATGAAGCTCGGCGCGTGTCATTCTCAGCACGTGTCTTCCTCTCGTATCAAACATCAGTAATGCCAGCCTGCCTCCCGCATGTTTACAGGCTCCCGGGCCGTACCTGCACGACGTGAAGATTTTGTGGATACGCTCGGCTGGCGCCATCCCCCCCCTAGTCTAACGCCCCACTATGGCGCGGCTCCTGTAGCCGCACAAGTCGTCGAAGCATTTGAGGTTCGGCATTTCCTCTGTGTCGTAGATTTTGCAATCCGAATTGCTGATGACGTTTGTACGGTGGGCACTTGCCGCCCTCAGATCGGCAAACAACTGCCGCAAAGGGCGCGGGCCTCCCGCTCGATGAAGCTCGGCATGCATTGCTTGCAAGAGATGGGCGGGTGGGCGCCCGCGCGCCTGAAGGCGCGCACCGGGTGCTCGTAAACCGAGCCCCACTTTTCTTCGGGTACCTCAGGCGGTCTCGGCCATTAAGGCTTCGCCCCCTGGCGCGGACAGCCCTTGCGGGCTGTGACGGTCGCCGCCCTTTGGGCGGCGCTGTCTTTTGGGTTGGCCTTCCCGAGGGCGCGGTATGGGCGGCTCTCCCTTCTAGGCCCGCCGCGGCGGCCCGCAACCTTTCCGGTCGTTTTTCGCCGCTCACCCCGCTTTCCGGGGAAGGGCGCAGCGAGATTGGCGAGCGGAGAAAAGTCATGCGCAGAGACGGCAAACGCAGCGCTAGCGGAGAAGTGCTGGCCAGGAAGGGCGAGGCCCCGAGGGCCAGCCTCTACTCGGAAATCACTGACCGCATCATCGCCGATCTGGAGCGCGGTTCGGTGCCTTGGGTGAAGCCTTGGGACAAGGTGAAAGCCTTCCTTGGATTGCCGAAGAATGCCGCCACAGGGCGGACCTATTCCGGCATCAACATCCCGATCCTGTGGGGCGCGGTGATCGAGCGCGGCTATCCCGGCCAGAACTGCTCACCTTCCGGCAGGCGCTTTCGCTTGGCGGCAATGTTCGCAAGGGCGAACACGGCACCACCATCGTTCACGCCGATCGCTTCATCCCGAAGACCGAGAAGGAGCGCGCGAGGGAAGAAGACACCGAACCGCAGGCGGTGCCCTTCCTCAAACGCTTCACCGTCTTCAATGTCGCGCAATGCGAGGCCCTGCGCATGAAAAGCAGGACGGGATCGTCTATCGCGCCAACATGATTTCGATCCTGCGCCAGCGCGAGCTGAACCGTGTCGCCGGCCGGCTGTCGGATTAGCTCGGTCTCCCGTATTCCGAAGCGCGGTCTGGAGATCAAATACAAGGCACGCTGCGCCGATCCGTCGAGCTCGCCAGCGGCAAGTACGCTGTCATCGAGAAGTCGCGAGAATTCACACTGGTGTCATGGCGACCAGTGCTTGAGCGGCACATGGGCAAGGACGTCACCGGTGTCGTGCGCAGCGAGTGAGTTTAATGGACGATCGGACGGCAAAGGAGCGGACCAAGCGTGTCATAGAAGCGCCCAGCATTGTCGTCGTCGAAACCGTGCAGCGAGATGCCGAGGTCGTGCTTCTGCGTCCAGCCATTTTCGATCCATCGGGGCAGAGCGAATTGGACAGCGAGTCGGTCGGCGGCGGTGCCAAGCGCCACACCCACTCGGTCGAAGACCCAGTCGCCCCGGCGCTCAACATATTCTGCCCACTTTATCTGATGCGCCTCGACCTCGAGAGCGGTCGATCGGAGTGCGTGGTTGCGAGCACCGCCTTGGACGTGCCGACCTCGGCCCGACCGGCCAAGACACAGCGCTGCAGATTTGAGAGTTCGATCGGTTCGTGATCGATTACATGCGGGCGACCCAAGAGACCGGATAGCCTCGCTAAGGCCCAAAGCGAGCCATGGCCTATCGCGCCCAGCCCAACGAGGTGCGTTTCGCCAAGATCGACAGCGAAGTCAATCAGGGCGGCATCGCCGGCTTGGTTGTAGCTGTACAACGAGAGGTCGATGTCCTCATCCAACTCTGCGCCGGTCAACTGGGCGGCGATGGTTCGAAAAACGTTGGCGGCGGCAAAGCAGCCTGCGGCGCCAGCTCCATAGGCGAGCAAACCAAGACGCGGCGCAAGCCGGGGCAAGATCGAGATAGGGGGTGGCGACCATGCAATCTTCTGTACGTCAGCTTGTTGTCAGATCGCTCGCTTACCCTGCTAGTAAGCTTAAGTAGACCGATATTGACTACAGTGCTGATCTGTCGATAGGAGAGCGAGTCGCATGTATAGCAGAATCACTGGTTCATCCAGCCAACCTACAAGCGCAGGGCATCCCGACGAGTCGGAGCAGGCAGCAGATCATCAAAGATTTGCGGAATCGCTTGCAGACGCGGGGACTAGTTCGTCTTCGGCGACACGGCCGTATTCCCTCACCCCCGAACCTCCTATCTACGACATGGACAGTGATGAGTTCAGGCAAGAGTTGAAGGACTTCTATGGCGTCGATGTCAAGCACATAGCAGACAATCCTCAAGAGTACTCAGACTTCGTGTCCTCAAAAGCGGAGCGCACCGCAATTGTCGCTAGAGTCGGTGCGACCATAGATGACGAGCCCGGTTCGAAGTACTTCAGCTACCAGTTGGGCGATAAGAGCGTGGGGCTCCTAAGGATGGACCCAGGATTCCGCATCAAAGGGGAAGAGTGGCAGAAGAAATACTTTCCGGACCGAAAAAATATTTCATCGGTCGTGGCTCTTCGAGTTTCGCACCCGCTCGTTGAGAACGCGGGAGATGTTCTGCTCGAACATCAACTTCGGCTCGACGGCAAGAAGCCTTTGATCATGTCACGTCCTGCTAACGATGCGGCGAAGCCCCGTCTGGAGCAGATGGGCTTTGTTGACGTGGGGGAGAACCAATTCGTACTTGACCCTAGACGGTCCGATAAGTGGACAATGAACAACGAGGGTAAATGGCAGCGGGCAGACAAGCCCAGGCTGTATCTTCAAGCCGAGAGCGAGGATCCCGTTGAACGAAGTAGCGATGAAGACGAAGGATATGTCGAGACAGACTCGTCCGGCGATGATCCTTCTTGGTTCTTGGAGCGGGCGCTCAATTTCCGTGGACCACCGGCCGACTGAGTCTCGATGGACTAAAGGGAATGTGCATGAAGGCTATCATGTTTCTTCTCCCGCGTGCCGGGCGCGAAAGTACCCCCGGCCGCTCCAATTCGTTAGCTTCACGGTGTCGCCTGGGCTCCTCTGTAGGGGAGTTGAAATTTCATCAGCATAAAGGAGATCGTTTGTGGGAATTTGTTGTTCAAAGCCTTCAGTAGGAGGCTCGCCTTATCATAGTTCAAGCGCCGACGGCGCCGCGCACTCAACGCCCCACAGCGTCAACGGCGACAGCCATCGCGAGTGGTCCGCGCTAATTTCGACGGCATCGGGACCGGCCGCGATGGCTCCCCGAGTCGCTCTGGGAACGTCGCCGAACACGTTGCAACAACGACGCGGTGAGTCACTACAGCGACATGAGATACAGCAACTCGCCTACCTCGTTGCGGCCATGATGACTGGCGATCCGGTCAGAAGCCCCGCTCGGATCACCGCCGCCGGTCAGACAGTGCACGACGTTCGCCTCCTCCTCAGGCACGGACGCGGCAACGTTCATGCGGATGGCGAGCCGTCCCACGGGCACAACGTCGTAGCCGCAGGTGTGGCCTACCGCGGCCTCGATCGCGCCAACCAGATGGCATTGGCGGGCGCGCTGGGCGGAGGCTTTTGCGATCATTTCGCACGCCTCGCTGCAGTCTCGCACGCGCCGCATTTGCGCGACGGTGAATCGGTCGTGAATGCAGGCGGCAAGGTGGAAATTATGGAATTGAGCGCCGATCACACCATCTCGGCCACGCGAACTGGACACGCATGGAACGAGCTACGCCGCGGCAACGGACGCGATGGAGACACGACCATCGTGCAGGACGGCTGGTCGAACGGCCCGGCGGTGCGGCTGAAAGACAGCGCGTGGGCGAAGGTCCAGGTGGAGAAAGAGGAGCTGAGTCTCGACAAGGACGATGCCCTGTGGTTGAAAGATCGCGTCGAACAGCTGATACCTCTCGTCCACCCAAACGAAGACGAATACACAGCAACGCAGCTGGAGCAGTTGCGCCGAAATCCGACCCAACAAGATCGCTTTTTGGAAACCCAGGTAGTGTCGGCCGAGTTCGCCACAAGAGCGCGGGAAGCCCGAGAGCAGATTCCGCAGGAACAGCAGGAGCAGTTGGTCTCGATGGCGGCGCAGGAATTCTATGGGCTGTCTCCCCACGAGGCGGGCGCCCCGCAGTTTATTCACTCGGTGCTCGAACAGGTTGGGCTCCTAGACCATCAGGATCGTCCGCCGGTGGTGCCGCCGGAATATTGACGACGACGCCGTGTCGTCTCGATGGGCACTGCGTGTTGCGGCACACGCTGCGCTTGGCGTGGGCCCGCGTGAGATCTGCGCCTAGTGGGCGGACAAGGCCCTGGCGGTTTCAGATACACTTCGAGATCAAGCCACTGATTCCAAAGCGTTTCTGCCACCGCCGGAGCCGACAATGCGCCAAGAACGCACCGTCCAATCCAGTGTATTTGATTCTTTTCGCCGGACGTGAAATCGGCTGTGAATTGACAGCCATGTCGCAATGGCTGGACGAGCATCGTGAGCTTTTGAGCCTGGTGACGCGGAATCTGTGCTGCGCTGCGCGCTGCTCTGAGCTATCGCCGCATGTCAGCGTTCGGGACGTGGGTGCCTCAATGTAATCGACGCAGCACCTTAAATCAGGGCTGCCTCCCCATCTACGAGGTCACCGACGCCATCGTCCCGGCAGGGACATAACACCGCCAAAAAGGCGGATGGTTGCTATGGCTTAGCTGGTGATCACGCGGTCGCCCCCCGTCCTTCGACCAGCGGAATTCGCTGCCGTCGACCCAGATCCGATGCATGATCACTGCCAGTTTGCGGGCGACGGCCACACGGGCTTTCTTGCTGCCTATCCGGCGCGCCAGGCGCGCGCCCCACGCTTTCAACGCAGACCATGTGGCGACCCGTGCCAGGAGAGTGCCCGCGGCCTCGAAGAGATAGGTGCGCGTGAGCGTGTCACCGCATTTTGAGACCGACCCGTCACGATCGACTTCTCCCGATTGATACCGTCTCGGCGTCAGGCCGAAGTAGACACCGACACCCGATGAGCGGACAAAGCGCGCCGGATCCGCCGTGATGAAGCTGACGGCCTTCAAGACGCCAATGCCGGGCACGGTGACCAACCGGCGACACGGATCGCTGTGTTTGGCGAACGGGCCGATTTTGGGCCTGACGCCGGTGCTCCATGAGTCGCGCGAAAGCCGCCGTGTCGGTCGCATCTCGCTGTGCGGTGATGGGATGATGCGAACGCTGCTTTATGAAGCCGCGAAGACCCTGCTGACCAGCGTGAAAAAATGGTCATGGCTAGAAGCCTGGGCGATGAACGTCGCCAAGCGACGCGGTCAGCAGAAAGCCATTGTCTCTATCGCCCGCCGGCTGGCTGTGATCATGACATCGCCTCTGGAGTGATGGCACGCAGTTCGCTGAACCAGGAAGGAAATCATGCCGGTCGCTGTCTGACCGGCCCCCATTTAGTTCGCACGGAGGCAACAAGGTTCCACTCGCTGGTGGAAGGATGTCCTTCGCGGGACGAGGGCGAGGTGAGTTCGCCAGGCTGCTTGTTCCGATCGCATCATCGTGATCAGGACGCGCGACAGATTGTTCCACCTCGTTCTATGGATTCCCATACTGGGAGGGCCCAAGGCGCCGATCCCGAAGAGAAGCAAGAGCCCCGAGACGGGTGAAGCACTACCGCGAGCTGCTCAGGATCACACGCACCACCGTGGGCTATTTCCAGCAGGCGGCTGAGCAATCGACCTGATGGCGAGCCCGGCCTTTGAACTGTGGCAGGCCCAAGTCCGCCATTACCGGCCGCTGATCGAGCGGATCATCGCTGAGCACGACCATCTGATAGAGGTGCTGCAGGCATATGGCCGCTCTGTGGTCTGCGCCTTTAAGGCGGCCGGGAACTATCACCGGCCGATAGCATGGCGCCTGGCTGAAGTTTGCCACAGAACCTCTGCATCCTCCCAAGATTACGTTCAATTGTGGCGCAGGGCACGATGCGCTACGCCATCGCAATGAGCGTCATCCCGAACCGAGACGGGGTCATACGCTCAGCCGGAACCGCCTCACATCGATCGCCGCGTTCATCAGCGTCTGCGTGTAGGCGGCCTGCGGATTGCTGAATATCTCTTCAGTCGGTCCCTCCTCGACGATCTTGCCCTGCTTCATGACGAAGGTGTAGTCGGCCATGGCGCGCACCACGGCGAGATCGTGGCTGATGAAGAGATAGGACAGTTCGTGGTCGGCCTGCAGCTTGCGCAGCAGTTCGACGATCTGTTTCTGCACCGAGCGATCGAGCGCCGAGGTCGGCTCATCCAGCACGACCATTTTAGGCTTCAGGATTATGGCGCGGGCGATGGCGATGCGCTGCCGCTGGCCGCCGGAAAATTCGTGCGGGTAACGGTTGCGGGCGTTGGGGTCGAGGCCGACCTCGCGCAGGGCCTCGACCGCGCGCTGGTCGCGCTGCTTGCCTGAAAGGTTGGGCTCATGCACCAGCAGCCCTTCGGTGATGACCTGACCGACGGTCATGCGCGGCGACAGCGAGCCAAACGGATCCTGGAAGACGAGTTGCATCTGGCGCCGCAGCGGCCGCATCTGCTGACGGTCGGCGGTGGAAATGTCGCGATCACCGAAACGAATCAAGCCGTCGCTCGGCAGCAGTCGCAGCAGAGCGCGGCCGAGCGTCGATTTACCCGATCCGGATTCGCCGACAATGCCGATGGTCTGGTTGCGCTGCAGCCGGATCGAGATGTCATCGACCGCACGCAGCATCAGCGGCTCGCCGGCCAGAAATCCGCCGCCAATCTTGAACGTGACTTCGACATTCCTGCCTTCGAGCACCACGGGCGCATTGGCGGGCGGCGGCGCCTTGGTGCCTGTCGGCTCGGCCGCCAGCAGCATCTTGGTATAGCCGTGCTGCGGGTTGGCGAAGATCGCTCCCGCCTCGCCTTCCTCGACCACCTCGCCCTGGCGCATGACATAGACCCGGTCGGCGAAGCGCCGGACGATGCCTAGATCGTGGGTGATGAAGACGATGGCCATGGCAAGCTTGCGCTGCAGTTCGGCGAGCAGCATCAGGATCTGCGCCTGGATGGTCACGTCGAGCGCCGTGGTCGGCTCGTCGGCGATCAGGATGTCGGGATCGTTGGCCAGCGCCATGGCGATCATCACCCGCTGGCGCTGGCCGCCGGACATTTCGTGCGGGTAGGATTTCATCCGCCGCTCCGGATCGGGAATGTGCACCAGCCGCAAGAGCTTGAGCGCCTCTTCGCGTGCTTCGGCGGCATTCAGGCCGCGATGCCGGCGGATCGGTTCGATCAGCTGATTGCCGATCGAATAGAGCGGATCGAGCGAGGTCATCGGCTCCTGGAAGATCATGCTGATCTTGGCGCCGCGCACCTTGTTCAGGTCGGATTTGCTCAGCGTCAGCAGGTTGCGGCCGCGATAGTCGACGCTGCCCGTGGCCTCACCATTCGAGGCGAGCAGGCTCATCGCCGCCATCATGGTCTGGCTCTTGCCGGAGCCGGACTCACCAACCACGGCGACGGTTTCGCCCGCATTGACGTGGATGTTGATGCCCTTCACCGCTTCGACCGCGCCGTCTAGCGTGCGGAAGCGGACGCGCAGGTCCTTGACGCTGAGGATCGTTTCGGGAGTGGCTATGTCAGCGGTCCCCATCTTATCGATCCCTTGGGTCAAGCGCGTCGCGCAGGCCGTCGCCGACGAAATTCAGCGCAAACAGCGTCGAGACGAGGAAGAAGGCGGGGAACAGGAGCAGCCAGTTGGCGTAGCCGATGTTCTTGGCGCCGACCGAAATCAGCACGCCCCAGCTGGTCATCGGCTCCTGCACGCCAAGACCGAGGAACGACAGGAAACTCTCCAGGATGATGACCTGCGGCACCAGCAAGGTCATGTAGATCACCACCGGGCCGAGCAGATTGGGGATGACATGGCGCAACAGGATGCCGCGCTGGCCGACGCCCATGGCCTCCGCCGCCTGGACGTATTCCTGGCGGCGGATCGACAGCGCCTGGCCGCGCACGATGCGCGCCATGTCGAGCCACAGCACTGCCCCCACGGCCAGGAACATCAGCACGAAGTTGCGGCCGAAGAACACCACCAGCATGATGACGAAGAAGATGAACGGCAAGGAGTAGAGCACATCGACGATGCGCATCATCACCTCGTCGATCCTGCCGCCGGAGAAACCGGCGGCGGCGCCGTAGATCACCCCGATCACCACCGCCACGACGCCGGCGAGCAGGCCGATGGCCAGCGAGATGCGCCCGGCCATCAGCGTGCGCGAGAGCAGATCGCGGCCTGTGTTGTCGGTGCCGAACAGGAAATATTGCTGCTTGACCGACGCGCTCATCGTCACTTCGAGACCGTCGGGCGATTTGTTCTCGATCTTGGTGTCGTCAAAGGCATCGGACCGGTCGAGGTAGCGGATGTTGCGGTCATCGATCGGCTTGGTCGACTTGACGGTGACGAAGACCTGACTGCCCTCCTGATGCCACTCCTTGATGTCGACCCGCATGCGCTTGATCGCTTCGGTGAGCGCCGTTTCGATCATGTCGGGCTTGGGATAGGCTGACAGGCTTGGCGGCATGCGCACATAGTCGGCATAGATGGTCGTGTACTGGTGCGGCACGAACCAGGGGCCGAACACGCTGACGAGCCCGATCAAGGCGAGGTAGTAGAGGCTGAACATGGCGGCGCGGTTGGCCTTGAGGCGCGCCCAGGCATCGCCCCACAGCGAGCGGCCGACGATAGCGGGAGCCGTGGCTGCGATGTCAGTCATAGCGCACCCTCGGGTCGACGACCGCGTACATGACGTCGACGATCAGGTTGAAGACGATGGTGAAGATGGCGATCACCACCACTGTTCCCATCACCAGCGTGTAGTCGCGGTTGAGCGCCGCATCGACGAAATAGCGGCCGACGCCGGGAATGGAGAAGATCGTCTCGACGATGACCGACCCGGTCAAAAGCGCCGCCGCCGCCGGGCCGGTGAACGAGACGATCGGCAGGATGGCGCCACGCAGCGCATGCTTGACCACCACCGACCAGTCGGAAAGGCCGAGCGCGCGCGCCGTGCGGATGTGATGGGAGCGCAGCGATTCGATCATCGAGCCGCGCATCAGACGGGCGACGATGGCGATCTGCGGCAGGGCGAGCGTGAGCACCGGTCCGACCTTGTTGATGAAGGCGCCGTCGCCCCAGCCGCCGATCGGCAGGAGCTTCCAGGTCAGTCCGAACAGCAGCTGGATCACCGGCGCGATGACGAAGGTCGGGATGGTGCTGCCGGCGGTGGCCAGCGCAATCACCGTATAGTCGCCAAGCTTGTTCTGGTTGAGCGCGGCAATGGTGCCGAGCACGCTGCCAAGCAGCAGCGCCAGGATCAGCGCCGAGGCACCGAGCTGGACGGAAATGGGCAGGCCCTTGGCGAACAGTTCGGTGACGGTGAAGTCCGGCATGTTGTAGCTCGGGCCGAAATTGCCGCGCAAGAGATTGCCGAGATAGTGGACATATTGCAGCCAGAGCGGATCGTTGAGGCCGAACTGGGCTTCAAGGTTGGCCTTGATCTCGGGGCTCAGCCCCCGCTCCTGGTTGAATGGCCCGCCTGGCGCGACGCGCATCAGGAAGAACGCCATCGTCACGATAACGAACAGCGTCGGTATGGCGGTCAAAAGCCGCCGGAGAATATATCGCAGCATCAGCGCCCCGTTTGATCCATCTCGTCGAACCTATGGCCATCTTGGTCGATAGCGCGCCACAACGAGTATTTCCTGCCGGCCATGGTGATGACGACCTCGTCCAGGTCCAGCCTTCTTTTCGGAGGCGCAAGCGGCGAGCGTGACACGCACCGAATTTCATGCCCACCCGCGTTTGTCTCAGACGAAACCCGCAAACCACGCTTCCGCATTCCCGGCAGCATTTCCTCGAGCAAACGCAGGCTCAAGGGAACCCTGTAGAGCCGGACTGCATGAGCGATGATCTGCGGCAGGAATGATGGCCCTTGTAGCTGATGGTCGCGGTGTTGCGTGGGTTACTTTGATAACGCCTTGGCATGTCTTTCTCCTGTGTGTGTCTGCCAGGCGAGCGGGCGGGTACGGAAGTGGTCGCGCTATTGTTGCGGACATACTCGTCGAACCTGACAAAAATCTGACTTATATGCCCAGACAAACAGATGCGCTGGGGGTTGCTGCTGATCGTTGGCACGCATGCCGTGCTGCGATAGGCCCGACGCAGCAATGGTATGCAGACCGCGTCGCTTGCTGCGCCGATCGAACACTCCGGCAAACCACCGCCTGACCGGGGCCGAACTTGAGCGTTCATAGCTTGTGAGTGTGAGATTGAAGTGATGGGAAAAAGGTCATCGACCTCGGAGCGAGGCAAACCCGACTGCCTCGGAGGGCCTTTCGAGCCCGTATCATCGATTGGGCACCGATCCGCGGATGCCGATCAAGGCCAGCAGCTGTGGCTACATCAAGAGGCCGGATACATGGATGCACGCGACCCACGTCTCAAAACTGCAAATCCACCTCTTGCTGGCTAAGGGGCGTCCACATCCGGCTTTCATGGCTCCCCGGTCTGGCAATGGGGCGGCGGCGATGCGTGATACGGTCGGCTTGCTGATATTATAAAGCCTTGCTGTCTCGGCGCCGGAATTGCGCCCGACAAGACGTTTCAGCGCTTTCCGGGCGTTTCTTTGCATCGAGTTTCTTGCGGCGGCTGCCGATCCGCCGCTCCTCGACAAACAGACGTTCCAGAAGATTCGTGGTCCCGGTGGCGCGCCGGTAAGTGATCGGCATTGTCAGATGCGCGTCTCCGGCATCAGGCGGTGTAGAGGAAATCCGACGGAGCCCGAGTAACGTTGTCGCATTGCGGTATATAATTTGTGCATCGCAATATAAGCGCGCTGATCGTTAAGATTCTGGTGTCGGGCATCTACCCCCCTCAAATGAGGTGCCGACGCGGAATGCGGCGTGTCTTGCGCTGCATCTCGAGCCCGCTGCCACCTCCTCCCGGCAGCAGGCTTTTCGAACGATGGGACCTAGGGTGCCTTTCGTTGTTGCGGCTGCGGGGTGTGTGGTCGCCCCTGCCAAAGGAACGGGAGATGGACGCGCCGCGGCCAACGTGTGGACCCTCGATACCGGACAGGGTGACCGCGGGGGCGTGTCGATTTAAAACCAGCGTCGGCAGCGCCAGCGCTTGATGCGCCGATGCTCCTGCTCGCGATCCGATTGTTCAAATACTGGCTCCGGCGCATGCCGATCGGCTTCAGCCCGCGCCCGGAACGATCCTGCAGGCGATTTGTGGTGTCGCAGGATCGCCTCCGGCGAAACGGGCACGGCGGCGGCACCGCACCGGCCGCAATCCCCAGTTCAACATGAAGGCCAAGCCTGAAACCATGGCCGAGTTTGTCGCCATAGCCGACGTCCAGAGCTGGGTGTTCGGCGAAGCGCTGGAGAAGGCGGTCGACCTCCTGCGGGCGAAGTTAGCCACAATTCGTGCGCCACCGGGTGGGAAGGGCAGGGGCAAATCGCCCTTAGGCTGGTCAATTCCCGGTCAGTCGCGCCAGCGGCGCCTATTTCCCCTTTTCCGTGGTCGGTCAACTCGGTCGTGAGCACCAAGACGAACGTTGAGGCTGTCGAGGAACTTGCGTTTCCTAACCAGCTCTAGCGTCAGCCGTTGCGCCGTTTGTCTGGTTGCGCAAAAGAACCAAAGGTACGCGAGCTTACATTCACCTGATCAGCGCAAGTAGGACAGCTGCTCATGGCCCGGGCGCCCCTGGGGCCCTGAAGCTCAGCATGGGACTTGCGGAAATGCACCGTTCATCGTGTTCGACGATGCCGACATAGACGCGGCTGTCCAGGCTGCGATCCTGGTCCAAGGATCGCAACGCAGGTCGAACCCTGCGTTTGTTGTGCCAACCGGCTCTATGTGCAGGCCGGCCCATATGTGACGCCGAACACAAGGTTGAGGGAGCCGACGCCCCTTCTGCAGAACTGCGCTGCCGCTACCAGCGGCGACGGCAGCAATGCGCCGCACCTGCGCCATGATCGGCCCCCCAGCAGGTGATGAATTGTTCCGCCGTTGGACGGCCAAGTTAGAGACCGCATGCAATCTGCAGCGACGGCGGGGCGCCGCGGCGGGGCTCGTCAGCTTCTCGAAAGCTTGCCCAAGTAATGAGCCTCGGTGACTACAACGTGAGGATGGCTGGTCGTAAATAATTTCAATCTATGAGCCTCGAGATCGCTTCTATCGTCACTGCCGAAATCGGCATTGGCAATAGCGTCGGCGAGCCCTCGTTCTCAACATCACTGTAAATCGGATCGCCTATGAAATCTATGCTACCAACCCTGTTCGGGATAATTATGGCTACAACTGCCAATGCTGCCAATGGCAGTCATATATTACAGACCCTTCCCGAGATTGAGCTTGCGCTGACTAGCGGCAAGCAAGTGGATGTTGTTGTCGATCTAAGTTTGTGTACTCCGGCGACCGGCGATACGCCGCCGACCAAGACGCGAGGAGGAATTCGCATAGATGCCTACAGGATCACTTCTGACGGGACCCTTGCTTTTGCGGATCAGCATTTTACGATCGATCCTGACGGTAAGCCCATTCTTCAATTCCTTCGCTACCGAATCCGGTTGGACGGTCACGCCGAATTCACCATGGTCGTATTCAACATGCCAAGCTATGAGAGAAAAGGTACAAGCTTGGCCTACAAGTGCGCGATCAGTCGCGGGTTGAGTTTCTTCGCTCCACAGTGATCGCAGGGGGCTATGTCGGGTGCGCCTTGAGACCGGCGGTGGCACTGTAAAGTTATCAGGATTGATGCGGCAATAGTTCGCCGGAAACAGGTCGGCCTATTAGAAGCAGTGCGCTTCCATGTTGACGGTCCTGCGGACGGATCTGGTCAACGAAATGGCAGGAAACCTCGCATTCGATCCATTTGCCACAACGAGATCCGTGCAAACCGTAGGGCTCGATCCGGGGTCGGGAGCCGCAGCCGAATACATGCTCTCGAATGTCATGCGCTGCGGAACTACCAGCTTCGCGGCCTTGTGAAGCGGCGCGCGTACTACTTTGGTCTGACGACGGAGAAGGTATTGATGAATACAGGACAGGCACAGTCGAGCGCAGGCTCTTCCTCGGCGCCTTCTGCAGACGGCGAGCAGGAAGGTTACAGCGGCGGCTTAAGACGAGCCGTGGCGGATTGGGTCGAATTCTTTACGGGGTATCGGACCCCCACCTCCGCGCGCGCGCAGATCCTGGACAACTGGGTTGTCGAAGAGGGGCAGGGCGATGCCGAAAATCGGCAACAGGGGCGCGCACGAATTAGGGTTTCGGACAATACGGGCTCGCATTCGCTAGATTTGTCCTCCCTCTCCCTGACAGCTTTGCCCGCCGTCCTGCCGCCAAGGTTGCTGGAACTGCGCGCCAGTCACAATGAGCTAAACAACCTGCCCACTGGGCTTCCACTTGGTCTTCAGCGTCTTTTCATTAGCCACAACCGATTGACCAGTTTGCCGGACGCTTTTCCCGCGACTCTCTCTCAGCTCGAGGTGGCCGATAACAGCTTGACCAGTCTGCCGGCCAACCTTCCAGCTGGGCTCCAGATGCTGAACGCAAACGGCAACAGATTAGGCAGTCTGCCAGACGCTCTCCCCAGCAGGCTCACCTCGCTCTCGGTTAGTGGCAATCAGCTGACCAACCTTCCCGAGTCCCTCCCATCGGGGCTCATTGAACTCGATGTCAGCAGCAATCAGTTGGCCAACCTCCCCGACCGTCTTCCGAGCATGCTCCAGTCGCTCAATCTTAGCGGCAACCGGCTGACAAGCCTGCCTGAGGATCTTCTTGAGGGTCTCGTGCCGCATCTCAGTCTCAGCTACCCGAACTTGGAGAACCTCGAAATCTCGAATAACCCGCTGCCGGACGACGTCCTCGCTCACCTGGTGGCGGCTGAAGCGCCGCAGCCTGCGCAGCAATCCTTATATGAGTCTGCCGCGCACTGGCTCGCGGAGGACACGTCGGCGCTGGCCGAATGGCAGCACTTTGCGGATGAGCCAGGCGCCCAGGATTACGCACAGTTCCTGGATCGGCTACGAGGCACTGTGAACTACGGTAGTGACGAATTTCGGCAGGCAGTGGCTCACGATTTGCGGCAGGCGGCGGCCAATCCGAGATTGCGTGAGCAGTTTTTTGCACAAGCTTCCGAGGCCAACGCGACCTGCGAGGATCGTGTTACCTTGCACTGGAACGGCATGCAGACCGCTCGGCTCAATTCTGACGTCGAGGACGGAGTATATGATAATCGGCTTGGTGAACTGATCCAGCTCGGCCGTGTCGCGTTCCGCTTGGACGCGCTGGACGAGATCGCGCGCGACAGGATCAACGTACTCTTCAGCGAACACCCAAACGTGGACGACATCGAAATCTACCTGGCCTATCAACATCGGCTGCGCGACCCGCTAGAGCTCAGTCACGTCGCCCCTGACATGCGTTTCCTGGCGGTCTCTCACGTAAGTGAGGAGGATGCGGCGCGGGCGCTGGACTTGGTCCGCGAGAGGGAAGCGAACCAGTTCACCGACTACATGGCAACCCGCTGGCAACCTTGGGAGACGGTGCTAAGGCGCATCGCTCCCGACGAACATGAAGCCATGCAAGATCGGCTGGTCGAAGCCATGGGCGAAGAGTTTCAAAGCCGCTTAGATCAGCGAATGGCCGAGCATGGTCTGTTGGGCGACCCGGATGCCGAGCGGGTGCTCGGAGCCCAAGTCCGAAACGAAATCGCTGGCGAGATCAAACGCGAGGTTATGCACCGGGTGCTCGCAGACCGTGGTCTCGAACGATGAGCGTTCCCAAGCCCGCGGGGAAGCATTGAGGCCATTTGCTACATGGAAGACCGGTTGCCACACGCTGCCGCCTCGGTATTTCGAATGCGAGATCCCGCTCAATCTCGCCGCAAATGCGCGAACTTCAACGATCGTCCGGAACGATCGAGCCGGTCCGCACCAACGGCGCCCTTTTAGTTCCAGACGTTTCTCTCCTCGTGCTGGAAAACACCGCTATGAACTTTCGAAGAGTCTTGCCGGGCGCAAACTCGGCGCGTCACTCGCTAAGCCGGCAGCTGCGCTGATAGCACTTGGAGAGAGCCATTTCATCGACGTCCGCGATCGTTGCTTGAAACTGCAGTTCATAGCGTGAGCGCCTCATAGCAGGGAGGACCCGCGCCACGGCCGCACAGGGGTTGCGGAATGCCGGCTTCAACTAGATTTGGCTAGCCAGAGACGGTCATGTCACCTGGCCCTCAAGCATACGAGCCCAACCCTGCGATCACAGGCGGAAGAAGAATCGCGTCGATTGATCCCGCTTGCGGGTTGCCCCTGTTGGTCGTTCGATCGAAAGCTTGGTATGGGGCGGAATTCCCATGTTCAATTCGAGCAGATGTTGATCCAACACCTTGTCCGCCGTCGTCAGGCGATGATTCAGGCGCAGATAATCCATCCAGGTCGGCGTGCGAAAGGTTTCTGTCCAAAGCGATGGATCCTGAAGATCGCGCTGAAGGTTCCAGTGCCGAGCACCGACGCGGCTTTGCACTCGCCGTCGTTCCTGCATCCGGTCCAGGAAAGCTTCGACGTTCGCCTCCGGTATTGCGTACTCGGTCTTGACGACGATCGGGCCGCTTCTCGGCTTCACGTCGAGGGCGAGCTGCGGCGTTTCGAAGCCAAAAGGATCCTGATCAGAATCTTGCCATTGACGGATCGGCATGAGGAAACCGGTGGCCGCGACCATTACGAGCGCACCAGCGGAAACCTCCAGGGCCAAAGTGAGCGAATAGTTCTCAGCCACTGTGCCCCACAGCCAACTGCCGGCCGCGATACCGCCAGACGACAGGGCATAATGGATCGAGAGCGTGCGACCAACGACCCACCTTGGGCTTGACAATTGGATACTCACGTCGAGCCCCGTCCAAGTGACGACCCAGCCCGCGCCGCCGAGCGCCAGCGCAATAGCCGCCACCACCACTGAGGAAGTGAAAGCAAGGGATAGACAACAGGCCGCACAGGCAATGCATGCCAGTGTTGTTAGGCGCTCCTGGGACAGAGACCGCCTCAAGACATTGTTGCAAATGCCGACGCATAACGCACCTGTCCCGAAGCCAGCCATCAAGACACCATAAACGATTGGTCCTCCCCCTAGTTGATCCCTGGCGACGAGAGGCAGGAGCGCGAGTATGGAGATGCTGGTCAGGCCAAAAAGCGCTCCTCGCGCGATAGCCGCCATGATCTCCGCAGACAGGGCCGTGAAGCGCGCTCCGTCATGGATGGCAGTGGTCAATGGCTCGCGCGGGAGAGGAGAAGCGCGCACACCCCATGTGCGGCGCCCTATGGTCCACAGCAGCGCTACATAGGTCAGTGTCGCCACAGCGAAAGCTGTCAGTGGTCCAAAGGAGGCGACGACTACGCCACCTAGCGCCGGGCCAACGCTTCGAACGGCGTTATAGCCAACCGAAATGAGCGTGACCGCGGCTGGCACTTCGCGTTTTCGCAAAATATCGCCGACCGACGCGTGCCAGGCAGGATCGGTGAAGGCGGCGCCTGCTCCGGCCAAACAGCTGAATGCGAGAACCATCCATGGACTGAAAATCCCCAGCGCCGCAAGAACAGTCAGCATCGCAGAGGATAACGCTATAGCGCACCAGCCGGCGAACATGAGATTGCGGCGGCTGTAATTATCTGCCAGGGCCCCGGCGATAATCGACAGGACGAACACGGGCAGCGTGGTCGAAGCCTGAACCAAGGCGACCATGACGTCCGAAGTCGAGATGGTCGCCATCAGCCAACTGATGGCGACAGTTTGAACTAGCCAGCCAAGGCTGGCGACCTGCGTGGCAAGCCAGATCGAACGAAAGGTTGCATTTTCGAGCGGCGCAAATGTCGCCGACGAAGCTGGACTCGCATTTTCACGCGCCACCCTGCTCATTGGGTCGAGCCTTCCTCGGTCTATCGGTCGCGTTAGAGGTGCCCTCCCGGCCCACATTGCCCATGGAGGGATGGCACCATGAGCGCATTTTGTCGGCGCAGCGCAAGATATTTCTTTGCCGCTGGCACGCTGGCGCAAGCGATTGCTTCATCTGGAATTGCCACCAACGCCCTTTCATGGTTCCTGGTCCCTGTCACATCGTCGCCTGGTGCTCGAAAATCCGCGCCATGCTGACCGCCGGTGCTACTGAAACGCGGTCGGGCGCGCCATGACTTTTTCGGCTTTGCAAAACGGGCAGCCATATTGGAAGATGCGATTTCCGCCACGCAATGACTGGCTGCCTACAACCCGGCAGTGGAAAAGTCACGGTATAGTGGTGGCTGGCATGGGGGACGCTGAGGATGGCACTGTGTCGACATTCCAGCGGTAGCCAAACACAGAAGCAGGTCTCGACATTGGCGGCGCAGTCCTCCCACCCATCAGAACCGCACATCGATCGCGAGCGGCCGGTCTCGGCGACCAGCCGAACCGTTCGGTTGGGCAAAGAGTGCTACCAAGGGTCTGTTGCCCCGCAGGAGCGGAGATGACCGGCTTGAGCAGATTTGAGAGGCCAGTCGTTGTTCAGCTTGGCCACCACGGCTCGGAGCGGATCGTGTTCGAAGTCAATGACGCGGCCGATATCTTGCTGCGTGATCTTCAACGTCAGACCGTGAAACGCAAGGCCGCGATGGATGCCTGTCTTAAGTAATGGCGAGCTCGCCATTACTGCAGTAATCAGCAGCAGTTCATAATGAGAAGGAACGCGCCGAACACGTGGTTTTTGCTGGGCCGGTGGTGACGCGTTCCTCGACATTATTTTGCGGAATTACAAGGTGTCGAGCCAGGCGATAACGCTCTGGTCCTCCTTCCACGAC
>NZ_JBWLUY010000023.1:0-57086 GCF_057784295.1 Mesorhizobium sp. CNPSo 4688 | reverse complement strand
CCCCCACCCAAGCCCCATTTCAATCCCCTAGCGTCAAGCAACTGGAGCCAGACGCCTCATGACCGACCAAACCACCTCCACCACCATCCCGATCCACCTCACCATCAACGGCCGCGATCACTCACTCGAGGTCGAGCCGCGCGTCACGCTGCTCGACGCGCTGCGTGATCGCCTCGACCTGACCGGCACCAAGAAGGGCTGCGACCACGGCCAGTGCGGTGCCTGCACTGTACATGTCGACGGCGAGCGCGTGCTTGCCTGCCTGACCCTGGCCGCACAGGTCGAAGGCCGCGAGATCACCACCATCGAGGGGCTCGCCGGAGCCGACGGCACGCTCGACGCCGTGCAGGCGGCCTTTCTCGAGCAGGACGCCTTCCAATGCGGCTACTGCACGCCGGGACAGATCATGTCGGCGGTGGCCTGCATCCTCGAGGGCCATGCCGGTTCCGACGAGGAGATCCGCGAATACATGGCCGGCAATCTCTGCCGCTGCGGCGCCTATCCGAACATCGTCGCCGCCGTGCGCCAGGCGGCCCTGGAGGTGGCATCATGAGGGATTTTTCCTACGTTCGCGCCGACAGCATCGAGGCCGCGCGCAAGGCAGCGGCGCTTCCCGGCGCCATGCTGCTTGCCGGCGGCACGACGCTGGTGGACCTCGCCAAATGCGGCGTCGCCCAGCCAGAGACCGTGGTCGACATCACCCATCTCAAGGGGCTGGACACGATCAGCGTCGATGCAACTCACGCCACGCTCGGCGCGCTGGCGAAAATGAGCCATGTCGCCGACCATGCCGGGATCAAGAGCCATTTTCCCGCCGTCTCGGAAGCGCTGTGGCAGGCCGCCTCGGCGCAGCTGCGCAACATGGCGACCGTCGGCGGCAATCTGATGCAGCGCACGCGCTGTCCTTATTTCCGCGATCCCTCGAACTTTTCCGCCTGCAACAAGCGTGAGCCAGGCAGCGGCTGCTCGGCGATCGGTGGCGTGACCCGGGGCCACGCCGTGCTCGGCACCAGCCAGGCCTGCATCGCCATGTATCCCGGCGACCTCGCCACCGCGCTCGTCGCCTTCGATGCGACGGTTCATCTCGGCCAGCGCGTGCTCAAGGTCGACGATTTCTTCCTGCTGCCGGGCGACACGCCTGAGCGTGAGCATGACATCCGCGCCGGCGAAATGATCACCGCGATCGAGATCCCCGGCTCGGCCGCCGCGCGGCGCTCGACCTATCTCAAGGTGCGTGACCGCCAGTCCTACGAGTTCGCCGCGGCAAGTGCCGCGGTCGGGCTGGAGCTGGAAGCCGATGGCCGCACGATCCGCGACCTGCGCGTCGCGCTCGGCGGCGTCGCCACAAAACCGTGGCGGGCGCGCGCCGTGGAAGAGGCGCTGAAAGGCAAGGTCCTGGACGAAGACACCGTGCGCAAGGCGAGCGGGCTCGCCATGGAAGGCGCTCTCGACCATGGCGCCAACCACTACAAGATCGAGCTCGCGCCGCGCGTGGTCGCGCGCGCCATCCTCAAACTGGGAGAGACGGCATGACCGTTCACAACATCAGACATGCCAATACAAGACATGCCGATTCGAGACATGGCGACGCCTCCGACGGCGCGGTCGGCGGACGGCTGTCGCGCGTCGACGGCCCGGCCAAGATCACCGGTGCTGCCAAATACGCCTTCGAGCAGCAGCTCGACGGGCTGGCGCATGCGGTGATGGTCGAGGCCACCATCGCCGCCGGCACGGTGCGCGCGATCGACACACGGGCCGCGGAGACCGCGCCGGGCGTGCTTCTGGTGCTGACGCCCGACACCATCATGGAGATCAAAGGCGCGTCGGACTGGCTGGGCAATCCGCCAACGCAGAAGACATACTCACCGCTCGCCCGCACGGTCACGTATTCCGGCCAGCATATAGCTGCCGTCGTGGCTGAGACCTTCGAGCAGGCGGTCGCCGCGGCGGCCCTGGTCGAGGTCAGCTATGACGAGACGCCGGCCATCGTCGACCTCAGCGATGCCAAGGCCGGCGACGGCATCCCGATCGATGCCATGACCAAGGAATGGGGCGACGCCGAAGCGGCGTTCGCCGCCGCACCGGTGCGCATCTGCGCCGCCTACAATACGCAGCGCGAATACCAGGCGGCTATGGAGCCGCATGGGCTGATCGCGCGCTGGCAGGGCGAAGAGCTCACCATCTGGGAGCCCAGCCAGTGGCTGGACGGCATGGCGCGCACCTATGCCGAATGGTTCGGCGTGCCGTTCGAGAATGTGCGGCTGGTCTCGCCCTATATTGGCGGCGGCTTCGGCTCGAAGGCGCTGGCGCTCGCCCACAGCGCAGTGGCGGCGGCCTCGGCGAAAATGCTCGGACGGCCGGTGAAGCTGGTGCTGACAAGGCCGCAGAACTTCACCTCCTATGGCGGCCGCGCCGCGACCCGCCAGACGGTGACGATCGGC
Source organism: Mesorhizobium sp. CNPSo 4688 (assembly GCF_057784295.1). Taxonomy (NCBI): domain Bacteria; kingdom Pseudomonadati; phylum Pseudomonadota; class Alphaproteobacteria; order Hyphomicrobiales; family Phyllobacteriaceae; genus Mesorhizobium; species Mesorhizobium sp. CNPSo 4688. The sequence continues at coordinate 54,645 of NZ_JBWLUY010000023.1, read as the reverse complement.
GCCGGCCGTGACGGCAAGATCCAGTCGATCGTGCATCGCGGCGTCAACGAGACCGCGGTCGACGGCATGTGGGTCGAGCCGCTGGCTTCGGTCACCTCGATCATGTACGCCACGCCCAACTTCTCCTCGAAGCAGAATGTTGTGCGGGTGAACACGGTGGTGCCCGGCGCCAAGCGGGCGCCTGGCGAAAACCCCAGCGCCTTCGGCATCGAATGCGCCATCGACGAGCTCGCCTATGAGGTCGGCATCGACCCGCTGGAGATCCGGCTCAGGAACTATGCCGAACAAGATCCGGAAGCGAAAAAAGCCTGGTCGACCCGGCAGTTGCGCGAGGCTTTTGCCGCCGGTGCGGAACGCTTCGGCTGGTCGAAGCGCACGCCGAAGCCGCGTTCGATGCGCGACGGCCACCAGCTGATCGGCTGGGGCGTCGCTGCCGGCACCTATCCGGTGCGGCGCGCCTATGGCGAGGCCATCGTGCGCATCCTCGCCGACGGCTCCGTCGAGGTCGAAAGCTCCTCGATTGACATGGGCCAGGGCACCTACACGATCCTTGCGCAGACGGCGGCCGAAACGGTCGGCGTGCCGGCCGACGATGTCGTGGTGAAGCTCGGCGATTCCCGATATCCCCGCGCCGGCGTCGCCGGCGGGTCGCGGCTGGCCGGCGTGATGACCGGCGCGGTCTACAAGGCGGCGACATCGGCGCTCGACCAGCTGGTCGGGCTGGCGATCAGCGATCCGCGCTCGCCCTTCCACGCGCTGCAGGCCAACACGCTGGTCGTCGCCAATGGCCGCATCACCGCGCCGCGCGGCGACGGTCCCGATGTCTCCATTGCGGAACTGCTCAGCAGTGTCGGCCGCAGCCATATCGAAGCCACCGGCGACACCATGCCGACGAATTCGAGCGCCGAGGATCGCTACAAGAACTACACCACCATCGCGACGTCTGTGCCGCACACCGAGGGCGACTACTCGCGCCATTCCTGGTGCGCGCATTTCATCGAAGTGCGGGTCGACGAGGATTTCGGCACGGTGCGCGTGTCGCGCGTGGTGTCGGCGCTGGATTCCGGCCGGCTATACAATCCGAAACTCGCCGAAAGCCAGTGGAAAGGCGGCATCATCATGGGCATCGGCCAGGCACTGCTCGAAGAAGGCATCGTCGACCGCAGGCATGGCCGGATCGTCAACAACAACCTCGCCGACTATCTGGTGCCGACCAATGCCGACATCCCCGATATCGAAGTGATCTCGGTCGGCATTCCCGACCTGCATTCCTCGGTGCTCGGCGGCAAGGGCGTGGGCGAACTCGCCATCGTCGGCGTGGCGCCGGCGATCGCCAATGCTGTGTTTCACGCCACGGGCAAGCGCGTCAGGGATTTGCCGATCACGCTGGAGAAGCTGATTTAGGGAAGCGATGGCGGGGGAGATCGTCGTCACCCTCGCCTCGCCAATCTCCGGCGTCGGCCCTACCTACCACTCCAACCCGAACACCAGCTTGCCGAAGTGCAGGCCGCCGGCGGCCATGTGTGCGTAGGCTTCGACCGCTTCGTTCTGCGAAAAAACCTTGTCGACGACCGGCTCGATCCTGGCTGCACCGATGGCGCGGGCGGCGTCGCGAAGGTCGGACACCGATCCGGTGTTGTTGCCCACCACCTTCAGCGCCTTGATGATGATCGGCAGCAGGTTGACCGTGGCCTCGGCGCCGGTGACGAAACCGATGGTGAACAGCGTGCCGCCGGGCGCGGTGGCGTTGACGGCGCGGGCGAAGGTGGCGGTGCCGGCGGTTTCGACGACGAGGTCGGCGCCGAGGCCGCCGGTCAGTTCCAGCACCTTGCCGTCCCAGTCGGGCGTCGCGCGGTAGTTGATGAGATGATCGGCGCCGAGTGCCTTCGCCCGCTCCAGCTTCTCGTCCGACGACGAGGTGATGATGACGGTGGCGCCGGCGGCTTTCGCAAGCTGCAAGGTGAAGATCGAGACGCCGCCGGTGCCGAGCAGCACGACGACCGAGCCCGGCCCGACATCGGCGGCGCGGATGGCGTTCCAGGCGGTGGTGCCGGCGATCGGCAGCGTCGACGCCGCCTCGAAGGAGAGATGCGCCGGCACCGGCACCACCGAGTTGGCCGGCAGCGCGACATATTCGGCCAGCGATCCCGGCAGCGAAATGCCGCGCATCTGCGTCATCTCGTAAGGCCGCGGCCGGCCACCGATCCAGCGCGGCTTGGCATGGGCAACGACGCGATCGCCGACGGCGAAATTCGTAACGCCCTCGCCAACATCGATGATCTCGCCGGCGCCGTCGGCGACCGGGATGAGCGGAAAGCTCGGTCCGGGATAATTGCCGCTCGCCACCGCGACATCGACAAAGTTGAGGCTCGCCGCACGCTGGCGGATCAGCACTTCGCCGCGCTGCGGCTCTGGGGTTGGAACGGTGACGGTACGGAAGGCGTCCAGCCTTGCCTGGCTCAGTTCGATGGCTTTCATGGTTTCACTCCGGTGGGACGATTGATGGTTGAGTGAATCTATCTGCTGCGTTATTTCTGTATAATCATCCCATTTTGCATTTGAGTATTGCGAACTATGCAGCAATCTAACGAACCAGCCGCCCTTGCCGAAATGGCGGCCTTCGCGGCGATCGCCGAGGCGCGGTCCTTCACAAGGGCGGCGGCGCGTATCGGGCGCGACGCGACCATCCTGTCGCGGCGCCTGCAATCGCTGGAGGAGCGGCTGGGCGTCAGGTTGCTCCATCGCACGACGCGCAGCGTGTCGCTGACCGAGGCGGGGGCGGAGTTCCTTGTCCGTGTCCGCGCCATCCTGGCAGCGGTCGACGAAGCCGAGGCTGCCGCGTCGGCGCATGCCGGCGGCGGCCCGCGCGGCCTGCTCAGGCTGGCGCTGCCCGGCACGTTCGGGCGCATGTGGATCGGGCCGCTGCTGCCTCAGTTCCTTGCCGAATTTCCCGATGTCCGCATCGAGGCCGAATTCTCCAACCGCTTCGCCGATCTGGTCGCCGAGAATTTCGACGTCGCCGTGCGGCTCGGCGCGCTGGAGGATTCGCGCCTGGTGGCGCGCAAGGTCGCGACGCGGCGCCGGCTGCTCTGCGCCGCCCCCTCCTATCTCGCCCGTAGGGGCAGGCCGGAGACACCGCGGGCGCTGCTCGAACATTCCTGCCTGGGCTTCAGCGGCTTCCAGACTTTTCCAGCCTGGGAGATGACCGACCGCGAGGGCCGGCGTATGCGCGTCGAAGTCTCCGGGCCGTTGGTCACCGATGATGCCGAGGTGCTGGTCGAGGCCGCCGTGCAAGGCGTCGGCCTGATGATGAGCACCGACTGGTTGGTCGGCCGCGAACTCGCCGACGGACGGCTGGTGCCAATCCTGGAAGACTGGACGCTGGCCGACGAAGGCGCGATCTATGTCGTCACGCCCTCAGCCAAGGGACAAGCCGCCAAGACGCGCGCCTTCGCCGACTGGATCGGCAAGCGCTTCGCCCCGGAGCCGCCCTGGCGGCGGTGAGGCTTGCCAGTCTCCCCTTTTGCGGAGAGATGGCCGGCAGACCATAAGGTGGGTGCGAAGGAAAGCGGCTTTCATTCCAGCTTGGTTTCCTCGCCCGTCGCGCCGACTCCGGCCTTCGCTCACTTCCCCTGCTGCTTCAGGAACTGGCTGAGCAGATCCACCGGTAGCGGGAACACCACCGTGGACGAGCGCTCGCCGGCGATGTCGTGCAAAGCCTCGAAATAGCGCAGCTGCATGGCCTGCGGCTCGGCCGCCAGCATCCGGCCCGCCTCGACCAGTTTCGCCGCCGCCTGCTGCTCGCCCTCGGCATTGATCACCTTGGCGCGCCGCAGCCGTTCCGCCTCGGCCTGCTTGGCGATGGCGCGGATCATGTTCTCGTTGAGGTCGACATGCTTGATCTCGACATTGGACACCTTGATGCCCCAGGCATCGGTGCGCTGGTCGAGGATCTCCTGGATGTCGCTGTTGAGCTTGTCGCGCTCGGCCAGCATCTCGTCGAGCTCATGCTTGCCGAGCACCGAGCGCAGCGTGGTCTGCGCCAGCTGGTTGGTGGCGGCCATGAAGTCCTCGACCTGGATGACCGCCCGCTCGGCATCGACGATGCGGAAATAGAGCACCGCGTTGACCTTCACCGAGACGTTGTCGCGCGAAATGACGTCCTGCGGCGGCACGTCCTGCACCACGACGCGCAGGTCGACCTTCACCATCTGCTGGACGAAGGGGACGAGGATGATGAGACCGGGACCCTTGACCCCGGTGAAGCGGCCGAGCGTGAAGACCACGCCGCGCTGGTATTCCCTGAGGATGCGGATGGCCGCGGACAGGAAGATGACCACGACCAGCGCAAGCAACAGATAGGCCACGTAACCGATGCTCATTGTTTTGCTCCGTTCCTTGCCGCATCGCGCCGCCTGACTGTCAGCACGAGGTCACTGACATCGGTCACCTCGACGCTGTCGCCCGGCGCGACGGGTCCGTCGGCCTTCGCCCGCCAGCGCTCGCCCAAGGCCAGCACATGGCCCTCACCGCCCTGCCAGTCGAGGATCTCGGCGGGCTGGCCGCGCATGGCCTCGCCGCCGACGCGCGGCGGGTTCTTGCGCGCCGCCCAGACAAAGGTGCCGGTCAGCAGCGCCAGCCCCAGCGTCAGCGCCGCGGCGGGGCCGATGACGGCCCATGACATGGCGAAGCCCGGCCCCTGAGTCTTGAGCAGCATGGCGGCGCCGAGCAGGAAGGCGGCGACGCCGCCGAATCCAAGCACGACGGTGGGATTGACGGCCTCGACGACGAGGAAGGCAACACCGAGCAGCATCAGGGCAAGGCCGGTATAGTTGATCGGCAGGAGATTGAGCGCATAGAGGCCGAGCACGAGGCAGATCGTGCCGATGACGCCGGGCGCGACCGCGCCGGGGCTGGTGAACTCGAAGACGATACCGTAGACGCCGACCAGCATCAGGATGATGGCGATGTTCGGATCGGTGATGACGGAGAGCAGCCGGATGAACCAGCCGGGCTCCAGCGTTTCGACCGGCAGGCCCTTGGTCGCCAGCACCTGTTTCTTGCCGGCCACATCGACCGTGCGCCCATCGGCCAGTTGCAGGAGCTCGGTGGTGTCGCGGGCCACAAAGTCGATGACATGCTCCTGCAGCGCCGCGTTGGCCGACAGGCTCGCCGCCTCGCGCACGGCCTTTTCGCCCCAGTCGCCATTGCGCCCGCGCAGTTCGGCGAGCGAGCGGATCAAGGCGACCGCGTCATTGGTCACCTTGGCCATCATGGCGTCGCCTGCCGGCCGCCCGCTGGCGTCCTTCTCGTCCTTGGCCGGGCCGTTGTCCTTCTCGCCGCCGGGAAGCGACGGCAGCCCGCCCATCTCGACCGGCGTCGCCGCGCCCAGATTGGTGCCGGGCGCCATCGCAGCCACATGGGTGGCATAGAGGATATAGGTGCCAGCACTCGCCGCATGGCCGCCGGCCGGCGCGACATAGCCGATGACAGGCACCGGCGAAGCCAGGATGTCGGCGATCATCTCGCGCATCGAAGTGACCAGCCCGCCAGGCGTGTCGAGCTGAAGGATGAGGACTTCGGCGTCCCGCCTGGCGGCAACATCAAGCGCTTCCTTGAGTTGCCTGGTACTTGCCGGCCCGATGGCGCCGTCGATGGCGACGCTCAGCGCGACCTTCTCGCTCTCGGCTGATGAGAAGGGAGAAACGACAGCCGCGACAATGAAGGCCGCAGCAAAAAGGGCCACCCGCGCGAAGGTCACGCTCGAACCTCCATAGATTCAATATGGGTTGTATTTTGGCGAAGTCCATGGGGAGTGGTGCCGATGATTGGCGAACGCGGCTGAGCGCGCAATCTCAGGGGGAGATTGCGCCCGCAGCAGTTTTCGCCAACTATCGGCGTAACGCCCGGCTTCAGTTATTCTCTGTGATCCGGGCCGCGGAAGCCTGGGTGGCCTGGGGGAGACCATGAGAAGAGGATTGGTGAAATTCATCGTGGCCGTCGCGGCCACACTCGAGGCCGCGCAGCCGGTGTTTGCGGCACCGTGCGGCTGGACCGCGAAGATGGAGGAAGACGAGGGCGGCAGCGTGCTGACGGCCTCGGTGTGCGGCGGACCGAAGGCCGATGCGCATCTGATGCTAGTCTGTTTCGACAAGCCGGTGCTGAGCTACGATCTCGGCGCCTCGGGCCAGCAGCTGGAGCCTGGCATCAGCGGCTCCTTCACCTTCAAGGCCGGCGACAAGAGCGTCACCAAAACACTCCAACTCGAGGCGATGTACAATTATTTCACGCTCGAATTGTCAGGTGCGACCGATCCGCTGCTCGCTTTGTTGCGAGGCAAGGGCGACGTCACGGTTACAGCCGACAAATACGGCGAGAACAGCTTTCCTTTGACGGGGTCGAGCGCTGCCATCGGCAAGGTGCTGGCGCAGTGCGGCAAAGGTTCAGCCGGCGACGCTGACTGAGGCCATAGCCCTGACCGAATTACTGCATGGAGATGGCGGGCTTTGAGCCCGCCATTTTGTTTGCCGGTGAAGAGGCCCACCCCTTGCGTCTCGCCCCGCGATTGACCAATCTCGCCGACACTGTCATGAGCCGCGGTCGGGGGATCGCATATGCCTACGCTCTATGCACTGAAACCGGCCTTTCAGGCCAGGTTGCGGCCGCTGGCTGACCGGCTGGCCGGCGCCGGCGTCACCGCCAACCAGATCACGCTTCTCGCCGCCGCGCTCTCCATCGCCACCGGCCTGGTGGTTGCCATCCTTGCCGGCTATCCCTTGGTTTTCCTGTTGATGCCGGTGGTGCTGTTCGTGCGCATGGCGCTCAACGCCATTGATGGGATGCTGGCCAGGGAACATGGGCAGGCCTCGAAACTCGGCATGTATCTCAACGAACTCTGCGACGTCGTCTCCGACCTGGCGCTGATCCTGGCCTTCGCCACTTTGTTCCCGGCCTGGGGCGTCGTGGCCTTCGCCATCGCCGCCGTGCTTGTCGAGTTCGCCGGCGTGCTCGGCGTCGCTGCCGGAAGCGGGCGCAACTATACCGGCCCGTTCGGCAAGAGCGACCGGGCGCTGATGCTCGGTATCATCGGCTTCCTGATCGCTTGCGGCCTGTGGATCGAGGTGGTCGCGCCCTTTGTGTTTCCGGTCTTGGCTACACTGTCTCTCGTAACCGCCATCAACCGGATACGCAGCGGTCTTAGAGCGGGCGACGCCTGATGCCGAAGCGTCAGGGACCCGGCCGCCAGAGGGAAACCATGATCCACCAGACCATCGCTGCTGCAGCACCGGCAAGCCTCGAGCGCGTGGCGCAGGAGCGCACCTTCAAAAGCCATGACGGCACCGAGATCTTCTACCGCTACTGGCCGGCGGTAGGGCCGACGCCCAAGGGCGCGATCCTTCTGTTCCATCGCGGCCATGAGCATGGCGGCCGCATGGCGCATCTGGTCGACGAACTGGCCATGCCCGACCATGCCTTCTATGCCTGGGACGCGCGCGGCAATGGCCGCTCGGCCGGCGAGCGCGGCTATGCGCCGTCCTTTGCCGCGCTGGTGCGTGACATCGACTGCCTGGTGCGCGAGATCGGCCGCGATGGTTTTGGCCAGCGCGACATCGCGCTGATCGCGCAATCCTTCGGCGCCGTCCTTGCCGCCGCCTGGGTGCATGATTATGCACCCGACATCCGTGCACTGGTGGTGGCCTCGCCGGCCTTTTCTGTCAAGCTCTACGTGCCCTTCGCCAAGGAGGGCATTGCGCTGTGGCAGAAGCTCAAAGGCCGCTTCTTCGTCAATTCCTACGTCAAGGCGAAGTTCCTGACGCATGATGCCGAGCGCATCGCTTCCTTCGATGCCGACCCGCTGATCACGCGGCCGATCGCTTCCAACATCCTGGTCGAACTTTATGACCACGCCGCCCGCATCGTCTCGGACGCCCGTGCCATCACCGTGCCGACGCAGCTGTTGATCTCGGGCAGCGACTGGGTGGTGCGGCATGCACCGCAGCACGAATTCTTCGTCAATCTCGGCAGCAGCGCCAAGGAGCGGCATGTGCTGCCCGGTTTTTTCCACGACACGCTGGGCGAACGCGATCGCCGCCAGGCGCTGGACCTTATCCGACCGTTCCTCGAAAAGCAGTTCGCCGCACCGGAAAAGACAATCGACCTGACCTCAGCCGACCGCGTCGGCTACACCCGCGATGAGGCCGAGAAGCTGGCCTCGCCGCTGGCGCTGCTGTCGCCGAAAGGCCTCTACTGGGCCATGAGCCGCGCCTCGATCCGCATGGGCGCTTGGCTGTCACCCGGCATGAAAACGGGCATCGCCACCGGCTTCGATTCCGGCTCGACGCTGGACTATGTCTACGAGAATGAGGCGCGCGGCACCGGCTTCATCGGCCGCATGATCGACCGCACCTTCCTCGACGCCATCGGCTGGCGCGGCATCCGCCAGCGCAAGCTGCATCTGGAAGAATTGATCGGCAACGCTGTCGCTGCGCTCAAGGCAGCCGGGCGTCCCGTCAACATTGTCGACATTGCCGCCGGCCATGGCCGCTACGTGCTCGATGCCGTCGCCAAATGCGCCGAGCCGCCGGCCAGTGTGCGGCTGCAGGATTATTCCGACATTAATGTCGGGCTGGGCTCGAAACTGATCGCCGACCGGGATTTGCCGACCAGCGTCTCTTTCCGCAAGGCCGACGCCTTCGATGCCGAAATGCTGGCCCGGCTCAATCCGGCGCCGGACCTCGCCATCGTCTCCGGCCTGTACGAATTGTTCGCCGACAACCAGATGATTTCCCGCTCGCTCGCTGGGCTGGCCAGCGCCATGCAGCCCGGCGGCCTGCTGATCTACACCAATCAGCCCTGGCACCCACAGCTGGAAATGATCGCGCGCAGCCTGACCTCGCATCGCGGCGGCCAGGCCTGGGTGATGCGGCGGCGCACGCAAGGCGAGATGGACCAGCTGGTGACGGCGGCCGGTTTCGAGAAGATCGACCAGCGCATCGACCAGTGGGGCATCTTCACTGTTTCAGTCGCTCGGCGCGTCTGAGAACCATGGCCGTGCCTGTGACCGACCCTGCTCCCGCCCCGGCGCGGGAACCCTATTTCGGCATCGTGCTGCGGGCCGCACTTTGGCTGGCGCTGCTGGCGCCGTTCTTCTATTCAACCTATGGCTTTGCCAACTGGCTGGCATCGCGGCGCGACCATGTCGGCAGCATCGTCTTTGCCTGGGAACACGCCATCCCGTTCATCGCCTGGACGATCGTGCCCTACTGGTCGATCAATCTGTTCTATGGCCTGTCGCTGCTGCTCAACACGACCAGACGCGGCGTCGACCGGCTCGCAGGCCGCTATCTGACGGCGCAGGTCGTTGCCGTTTCCTGCTTCATCCTGTTCCCGCTGACGGCGACCTTCGTGAGGCCGGCAACCAGCGGCTTGCCAGGCTTCCTGTTTGCGGTGCTCGGCGGTTTCGACAAACCGTTCAACCAGGCGCCATCCCTGCACATCGCACTCCTGGTGATCATCTGGGATCACTGGCGTCACGTTCTGGCACGTCACCGTCTCGGCGCCATTCTGAGACCGGTCTGGCATGTCTGGTGCTTTCTGATCGGCGCCTCGGTGCTGACGACCTGGCAGCATCATTTCATCGACATTCCGACCGGCACGCTGCTCGGCCTCTTTGCGCTGTGGCTGTTTCCGGCCAAAGGCGAATTGCCTTTCTGGGGCTTCCGACCGACCGCCGACCCGAAGGCGCGGCGACTGGCGAGCTACTATGCGCTGGGCGCGGTCCTTGCCTTTACCGGCGCCGCCGGGGGCGCCTCTATCTCGGCCGTCTCGCTCATCCTGCTGTGGCCTGCACTGGCGCTGGCCATCGTCGCCTTCGGCTATGCCGGGGCCGGCGCGAAGGTGTTCCAGAAGGCGGCCGACGGCAGCGTCTCGCTGGCCAGCCGCCTCCTGCTCCTGCCCTACCGGCTTGGCGCCCGGGTCAATGTCTGGGCATGGACCCGCGAACTGGCGCCGCAGTCCGAGATCACCGATAGCGTTTTCTTCGGCCGCTTTCCGACCGCCGACGAGGCCAATCGCTTCGGCACGGTGGTCGACCTAGCCGGCGAACTGGAACGGCCGCGTGGGGTGACCTGCCGCTGGATCAGCTATGCCATGCTCGACCTCGTGGCGCCGCCGCATGACAGGCTGGAGCGGGCGGTGGCGGCGATCGAACTGGCGCGCCGGCGCGGCACCGTGCTGGTCTGCTGCGCGCTCGGCTTCCAGCGCAGTGCGGCGATCGTCGCCGACTGGCTGGTGGTGACCGGGCGCGCGCACACAGCCGCACAGGCGCGCAAGAAACTCGCCGCCTCGGGCCGGCCCGTGCATCTCCACAGCAAGGCGGACGAAGCGGCATGAATGGCGAGAATTTTCCCGAGAAGGCCGAGGTCTTCGCCGCCCGGCTGATGGTGCAGGCCGCATGGCCGATCCTGCTGGTGGTGGCCGCCGTTATGGCAGCGCCGATCATCGGCCTGGTGGCCGCCCCGCAGACGACAGCGCTGTCTGCGGCCGCCTGGCTGGCCGCGGCGGCGAGTGCCGTGGCCACGCTGGCTCTTTCGGCCTTGCTTTTGTTCGACGCGCTGCTGTTCCGGCTGATGGCGAGCCACGCCACCGAGGCCGCCGGCGGCGCCGTGGTCGACGATGTGCTGGCGCGCATGCGCCTGAAACCCGCCGCTGCCGGCGGCCGCTCGCTCGATCATCGCATGGCAGGCACGCAAGGCCTGCTGACAAGACAGCGCATGGCGCTCGCGGTGTTTGCGGCGGCATGCCTCGTCGCGGCGTTTGTTTGAGCCATGACCAAGCTTCACCTTCGCGCCAACACTTTCACCTTGCTGCAGACGGTGACCTCGGTCGGCCTGTCGGCGCTGGCCTGGGTGGTGACCGGTGTGCGGCCAATCTGGAACGGCAGCCAGCCGTCGGAGCGGCAGCGCATCTACTTCGCCAACCATGCCAGCCATGGCGACTTCATCCTTTTGTCGGCCTGCCTCAGCGAAAAGGTGCGCGCCCGCACGCATGCGGTGGCGGCGGCCGAATATTGGGGCAAGTCGCGGCTGCGCCGCTTCATTGCCGAGGACATGCTGTCTTCCGTGCTCATCCACCGGCAATGGACCGACGAAACGCAGCATCCGATCTCGATCATGCTGTCGGTGCTCGACCAGGGACATTCGCTGATCCTGTTTCCCGAGGGCACCCGCAACACATCGGAAGAAGATCTGCTGCCGTTCCGCTCCGGCCTCTACAATCTGTCGATGGCGCGGCCCGACGTCGAACTCATCCCGTGCTGGATCGAGAACATGTCGCGCGTGCTGCCCAAGGGCCAGTTCCTGCCTGTGCCGCTTCTGTGCCGCGTCGTCTTCGGTCCGCCGGTGGCGATCGAACCCGGCGAGGAACGCCGCGCCTTCCTCGAGCGCGCGCGCCAGACGCTGCTATCGCTCGACCCGCGCCCCGATCGGGACGACTAGCCATGATCAGAGACGTCGCATGACACTGCCGCCAATGCATGAAACCGTCATCCTGTTGGTCGGCCTGGTCGGCGTGCTAACCACGGCCAGCATCGTTGCCGGCATCCTGTCGTGGCGGGCGCCAAAGCCGCTGCCGTCGACGCTCGTCAACCTCAACCAGCGCATCAACGCCTGGTGGGTGATGGTGGTGGCGATCACGGTCGCCTTCTTCTTCGGCCGCACCGGCATGACCATCCTGTTTGCGCTGATCTCATTTGCGGCGCTGCGCGAATTCGTGACGCTGACCCACAGCCGGCGCAGCGATCACTGGGTGCTGCTCGGCATGTTCGGCATCATCATCCCCTACCAGTACTGGCTGGTGTGGACCGCCTGGTACGGGCTCTTCACCATCTTCATCCCGGTCTACTGCTTCCTCTTGATGCCGGCGATCACCGCGCTCAACGGCGACACCGAGCGCTTCCTTGAGCGCGTGTCGGCGCAACAATGGGCGGTGATGATTTCGGTCTACTGCGTCAGCCACGTGCCGGCGCTGCTGACGCTGAACGTGCCCGGTTTCGAGGGCCGCAACCTGTTGCTCATCGCCTTCCTGATCATCACCGTGCAAGGCAGCGACGTCTTCCAGTATATTTTCGGCAAGCTGTTCGGCCGGCATCTGCTGTCGCCCTCCGTCTCGCCGTCAAAGACCTGGGAAGGGCTGGTCGGTGGGCTGGTGGCGTCGAGCCTGCTCGGCGCGCTGTTGTCGTTCCTCACGCCGTTCTCGCCGCTGGCAGCGGCAGGCGTCGCCTTCATCGCCTGCCTGATGGGATTTCTCGGCGGTCTGGTCGCGTCCGCCATCAAGCGCGACCAGGGCGTCAAGGACTGGGGCCACCTTATCGAAGGCCATGGCGGCATGATGGACCGTGCCGACAGCCTGGTCTTCGCCGCTCCGGTGTTCTTTCACATCGTCCGCTATTTCTGGACGGTGTGAGCGGAAGCGCGCTCCTTCACTCGCGGATCGCGCGTCCCGCCTGCTGCAGCAACTCGAAAGCGGCGAAGCGCTTGTCGTGCCAGGGCACGAGATCGCCGCCGGCCGGGCGATAGATGTCGCCGATGCGCGACATGCCGGTCATCGCCGCTGTTACGTCGGGATATTTTTGCGCCGCCACTGCGGCCAATATGGCCGAGCCGAGCAGCACGGGCTCCGGCGAGGTCGATCCGGCGATGGTCAGCCCTGTTGTGTCGGCCAGCAGCTGGCGCACCAGGTCGCTTTGCGCGGCGCCGCCGCTGACGACGATGGTGTCGATGGCGATGCCCTTGTTGGCCATCGCCGCCACGATCTGGCGCACGCCATAGCCGATGCCCAGCAGGCCGACGACATAGAGCGCGACCAGGCTGTCGAGAGACGTATCCATCCCGAGCCCGGCGATCAGCGCCTTGGATTCAGGATCGGCGAAGGGTGAGCGGTTGCCGAGGAATTCCGGCACGACATGCAGCCCTTCGGCAAGGCGCGCCACTTCGGACAGATAAGCGGACTTCGTCGTCGCCCGCCGGCCAAGCCAGGCGGTCAGGCCGAGACCTTCCGCCCTGGCTTTTGCGGATGCTTCCGCCGAGGCCGGATGGAAAGCGACGAGATGGTCGATCGCAGCGCCGGCCGCCGACTGGCCGCCTTCGTTGAGCCACAGGCCCGGCACCATCGAGGAGAAATACGGCCCCCAGACGCCCGGCACGAAGGCCGGTTCGCTGGTGCTGGCCATGGTGCAGGCCGAGGTGCCGAAGACATAGGCCATTCGTGACTGCAGCGTGCCGACGGAGCCCTGCCCGCCAACGGTGCCGACGCCGCCGGCATGGGCGTCGATCAGGCCGGCGGCGACCGGCGTTCCCGGCAGCAGGCCGAGATCGACGGCCGCCGCCTCGGTGAGGCCCTGAGCCAGCGCGGTGCCGCCTTCGACCACTTCGGTGCCGATGCGCGCGAAGCCTTCGTCGGCGAGCGCACCCAGACCGATGGCACGGAAATACGCGTCGTCCCAGCGCCGCTCATGGCCGAGATAGGTCCATTTGCAGGTCAGCGTGCAGATCGAGCGTTCCAGGCTGCCGGTCGATCGCCAGGTCAGATAGTCGGTCAGGTCGAAGAAATGCTCCGCTGCATCGAAGGTCGCGGGCAGGTTCTCGCGCAGCCACAGCAGCTTCGGCGTTTCCATCTCCGGCGAGATGGTGCCGCCGACATAGTCGAGCACGGCGTGCTTGCCGGCATTGATGCGCTGCGCCTGGTCGAGCGCGCGGTGATCCATCCAGACAATGATATTGCGTTCGTTATCGCCGGACCGGCCGACCGGCAACGGCGCGCCGCCCTTGCCGACCACAACCAGCGAGCAGGTGGCGTCGAAGCCGATGCCGGCAATGTCGCGCCCGGCGAGCCCCGACTTCGTCACCGCCTCGCGCACGCTGGCACAGACTGCGCACCAGATGTCCTCGCTCGACTGCTCGGCGACTTCGCCGGGTTCGATGAACAGAGCAATGTCGCGCTTGGCCGAGGCGAGCATGGTGCCCTTGCTATCGAACACCCCTGCCCTGGCGCTGCCGGTGCCGACGTCGATGCCGAGGAAGTGGGACATGGGGGGACCTCGAGTGAGTAGGGCAGTAGGGCAGTAGGGCAGTAGGGCAGTAGGGCAGTAGGGCAGTAGGGAGATTGTCAGTCGAGAACGGTCGGCCGCAAGGGCAAAGGTCCCTCACCTACTGCCTTACTGCCTTACTGCCTTACTGCCCTACTCCCTCAAAGATCATTGCTCTGCGGCAGGATCACCAGATCCCGAATGGTGACGTTCCTTGGCCGCGTCAGCATGAACAGCACGGCTTCGGCCACCTCGACGGGCTGAATCAGGCCGCCCTTGGCCAGTTCATCATCAAGCTTATCCTTCGGCCAATCGCTGATCAGAGCCGTCACCACTGGCCCCGGCTGTACCGCGCCGACGCGCAGGCCGTGCGGGGCGACCTGCCGGCGCACGGTGTGGACGAAGGCCTGCACGGCATGCTTGGAGGCGGTGTAGATCGGCTCCCAGACGACCGGCACCAGTCCGGCGATCGAAGAGGTAACGATGATGTCGCCGGTCTTGCGCTCGACCATGTGCGGCAGCACGGCGTGCACCGAGCGGAACACCGCGTTGATGTTGAGGTTCAGCACGCGGTCCCATGTATCCGGGTCGCCGTCGAGAACCGGACCGCCGACATAGGCGCCGGCATTGGCGTGGAAGATATCGAGCCGGCCGGCTTTCTCCAGGATCTGCGGCATCATCGTCGCGACGCTGGCCGGCTTCATCAGATCGATCACCAGCGGGATCGCGTTGGGGCCGAGTTCGGCGCAGACGTTCTTCAAGGCGTCCTCGGCGCGGTCGACGAGCACGACGCGCACACCGGCGGCAATCAGCGCCCTGGCGCATTCCAGCCCGATGCCCGAGGCGGCGCCGGTGATCGCCGCGACTTTTCCACTCAGATCCTGAGCCATTTTATCCTCGAGTTATGATTGCGTTCAGGCGCGGCCGTGGGAAACCCGCGAGCGGCGTGCCAGGGAGTCGACGATAACCGCGATCGCCAGAACGGCGCCGGTGATCATATAGCGGAGCGACGACGACAGATCGAGCAAGGTCAGCCCGCTGGCGATCGACTGGATGACGATGATGCCGAGCAGCGCGGAGTAGGCACTGCCGCGGCCGCCGAACAGGCTGGTGCCGCCGATGACCGCCGCCGCGATGGCGTTGAGATTGACGTCGCCGGTGCCGGCCTGCTGGCTGGCCGAGGCCAGCCGCGCCGCCGACAGCACGCCGCCGAGCGCCGCGAACATCGAGCACATGACGAAGGCGCTGAGATAGATCGAGCGCACCTTGATGCCGGCGCGGCGCGCGGCTTCGCGATTACCGCCGACGGCGGTCATCGAGCGGCCCCATTGGGTGCGGGTCAGCGCATAGTTCATCGCCACCACCAGGCCGACGAACAGTCCGAACATCCACGGTATGCCGCGCGCCTGGTTGAGATAGCCGACAATCAGCTCGAGCAGGATGGTCAAGGCGGCGACCCGCACGATGAGGCCGCCGACCGACGGCGCCGACAAATTCACGGCGCGACGACGGCTGACGGTGCGCAGGCCGGTGATGAGCATGACGATGCCGGGAACGGCGGCCAGCGCATAGGACAGCCAGTCCGGCATGACCAGCAACTGGCCGAAATTCACCAGGTTCGAGCCATAGGGCAGATTGATCGAGCCGGTAGAGCCCAGGATGTAGAGCTGCAGGCCGAGCACGGCGAGCAGGCCGGCGAGCGTCGAGACGAAGCTCGGCATGCCGAGCCGGTTGAACAGCAAAGCGTAGAGCGCGCCGATGAAGCCGCCGACAGCGAGTGCAGCGACAATCGCAAGCGCCACCGGCCAGCCCTGGTTGACCCACAGCGTACCGACCATGGCCGAGGCAAAGCCGCTGATCGAGCCGACCGACAGGTCGATCTCGCCGACCATCAGCACGCAGACGATGCCGAGCGCAATGACGCCGACGGTCGAACAGTCGAACAGCAGATTGACCAGGTTGCTGGAGGACACGAACACCGGGTTGAGAGCGGTGAACACACTCCAGATGATGACCAGGCCGACGATCACCGGCAGCGAGCCGAGGTCGCCGGAGCGGACGCGGTCGAAGAAGGCGCTGATCGCGCCACCGACGCCGGCCTGGTGCTTGACGCGCACGTCGCTGCGGTCGAGCGCCGTCGACGAGGAGATGTCCTGCTTGGGCTCCGCGCTCATGGCCGCTGCTCCTGATTGTGGGCCTGTTCGGCTGCCTTGCGCCGTTCGGCGCGGCGCGACACCGCGTTGTTGGCTGCGCCGGTGATGGCGCTGACCAGTTCCTGGTTGGAGGCGTCCGGTTCGAAGACGCCGTTGTTGCGCCCGAGCCGAAGCACGACGATGCGGTCGGCGACGGCGCGCACGTCTTCCATGTTGTGGCTGATCATAAGCACGCCGAGGCCGCGCTCACGCACACGATCGATGAGGTTCAGCACCTCCGCCGTCTGGGCGACGCCGAGAGCAGCGGTCGGCTCGTCGAGCAGGATGACCTTGGGGTCGAGCAGCAGCGAGCGGGCGATCGCCACGGTCTGGCGCTGGCCGCCCGACAGCGAGGCTACCGCTTCGCGCACACTTGGAATGCGCGCCGACAATTCGTTGAGCAGCGTCCAGGCGCGGATTTCCATCGCCACCTCGTCCAGCCGCAGCGGGCTGAGCTCCTTGCCGAGAAAAATGTTGGCGACGACATCGAGGTTTTCGCACAGCGCCAGATCCTGGAAGACGGTAGCGATGCCGAGCGTCAAGGCAGAGCTCGGGTCGGGCATGGTCACTTGCTTGCCGCGGAAATTGATGGTGCCCGAGGTCGGCTGGTGGACGCCGGCGAGGATCTTGACCAGCGTCGACTTGCCGGCGCCATTGTCGCCGACCAGCGCCACCACCTCGCCGGCATGGACGTCGAGATCGATATCGGTGAGCGCCGAAACGGCGCCGAAATTCTTCGAAATGCCGCGCAGGCTGAGCACCAGCTCGCCTGCCGAAACCGGTCCGTCAGAGATGTCAGACATAGTGGCAAACCTTTCCGGATGACCGGTCAAGAGTGACTGCGGACTTCCGGCCGCCGCAAAGGCAGCCGGAAGTCAGGATCAGGATAATCCGATCAGTTGGTGATGCCGAGCTTCTTGCAGCCTTCGGCGTAACGGTCGACGCAGAGCTCTTCGGCGGTGTTGATCTTCTTGTCGATGACCTCGGCCTTGAGGTTTTCCTGCGTCACCACCGCCGGCGTGAACAGCTGCGAAGGGGTGTCGTAGAGGGTCATTTCGGCCTTCGGCGTCTCGCCCGACAGGAGCTGGACGGCGACGTTGGCGGCAGCAGCGGCCACGATCTCGCTGGGCTTGGAGATGGTGTTGTACTGGTCGCCGGCGATGATCAGCTGCAGGGCGGCGATGGTCGCGTCATTGCCGGTGACCGGCGGCACCGGATCGACGCCTGCTGCCTTGAAGGCGGCGATGGCGCCACCGCCGGTCCCGTCATTGGCGGCGACGACGCCGACGATCTGGGTGGAGAAGCGGGTGATCTGGCCGCTTGCCCATTGCTGCGCCTTCGGCGGCGCCCATTCCGGCGTGTCGTATTCGGCAAGGATCTTGTAGCCGCTGTTGTCGAGGCTCGAGTGAATGCCCTTCTTGATCAGGCCGGCGGCCGCGTCGGTCGGCGAACCGTTGATCTGCAGCAGGCCGCCGCTGGCCGGATCGACCTTCAGCGCCTTGAGGTGTTCTACCAGAGAGTCGGCGATGGCCTTGCCGATGCCTTCATTGTTGAACGAGACGTAGAAGTCGGCCGGTGCCGTCGGGATCGGCCGGTCATAGGCAATGACCTTGACGCCCTGGCTCTGCGCCAGCTTGACCAGCGAGGCAGCGGCGGTCGAGTCGACCGGGTCGAGCACGATCGCCTTGGCGCCTTGCGAGATCACCGAGTTGAACTGCTGCTGCTGGCGTGAGGCGTCGGCATCGGCATTCTGGTAGATCACCTTGCAGCCGGGGCAGAGCTTTTTCATCTCGGCGGCAAAGCCGGGATAGTCGTGCTGCTCGTAGCGCGTCGAGGCCTGGTCGGGCATCAGGAAGGCGACCGTGGCATCGGTGACAGGGGCTGCAAAGGCGGCGGTGCCGCTGAGGAGAGAAAGCGTGAGCGCAATGGCTCCCGTCGAAGCAAATCTGGTCATTCTGATATCTCCGTTTCAATTGTTTCACGAAGCCCTGTCACCACATGGCGCGCCGGGCCTTGACTGCAAGTCGAACTGTTGCGAGGAATGACGACGCACTTGATCTGTGCTGCGCATCCTCTTGATATCGCTGGATTTCAGGACACGCGATCTCCAGCACGGGGCACCTCCAACGCACACCCCGCGTCCTTTCTTCCCAAAATGTCTAAAGCTCCTCCCGGTCCTCCCTGTTAGGCGGCAATCTCCGCACTGATGTTTTCCGCCAGCAAGGCCCTGAAGCGCGAAGGCGACATGCCTTTCTGCGTCAGGAACTGGCGGTTGAAATTCGAGATGTTGTTGTAGCCGGCGGCGTAGCAGATCTCGGTGATCGGCATGTCGGCCTCGCTCATCAGCAACTGACAGGCGAGGTTGATGCGCAGCCGGTTGACATATTGCACCAGCGCCATGCCGGTGTGGCGGCGGAAGCTGCGCGAAAACGCGCTCGGGCTGCGCCCGGCAATCGCCGCCAGATCGCTCTCGCTGAACGGCTCGGTCAGATTGGTATTGATATAGGCAAGCGCCTTGTTGACGCCGGCCGACATGAAGCCCGAGGGATCGGGCAGATAGCTGGCGCTGGTCAGCGTCCGCGCATCGGCGGCGCGGCTCAGAATGTCGATGAGTTCCATGAACAGCGCGATGCGGCGCACGCCTTGCGCTTCGACCAGCTCGGCCAGAACAGGGGCGGCAAGCTTCGCGGTAGCAGCGGAGAACAGCGCGCCGCGGCGGCTGAGTTCGAGAATGGGGGCGCAGCCGGCAAGCTCGGGGAGTGCCGTCGTGGCGTCGGCGATGAACTCTTGCGAGAACTGGACGACGCGGCCGCGCAGCGGAACGCTGGTGCCATCCGGCACATCGCTGACCCAGTTGTGCGGCAGGTTGGGGCCGGTCAGCACGAGGTTGCCGGGCTCGAACTCGCCGATGAAGTCACCGACGAAATAGCGGCCTGACGTCGCGACGACATGATGGATTTCGTATTCGGGATGGAAGTGCCAGCGCACGGTGTGGAAGGGGTAGCCGTGGGCCCAGGCCTTGAACGACTCGCCACGTCTGATCTGGACGACTTCCAAGTCCGGATTCATGTCAGTTCCTCCCGGCGCCGGTCCGGTCGTGCGACCAGTTGCAGTGCCTTGTCCCGCAGGCCGCGTATGCCGCTCTCTGCAGTGATCAAAGCTTAGGCGGCAATTGTTGCAGCCGCCACCACGGTCTGTCCACATGACTGATACTTTTTTGACGTTTTGTGGTCGAGGTAGAGCGGTTGCGGGTGCGGCAATCCGGCTGCCTGCAAGCGACGGATCGTCTTTGGAACGGAAGGCGAGGCTCCGGTCGCCGAATCCATGTCCGAATGCCAATCCGGCAAATGGTCCTCTACTCCGGCACTCCAAGGCTTCTCAGCGCGTTTTCGTGTCGGTCGAGAATTTCAACTCTAAAGGGCATCGAGTCGCGAACCGCCCGCAAGGTGAGCTCCGGATATTCGCGCTGACAACGCGCCATATGCTGCCGGGCTTCGTCGAGGCGTCCCGCTTCGACCAGGGCCGGGATCAGCGTACGCAGGATCCACAAGGCGTTCGGATGCTCCGCCAGGACACGCAGATACAGATCCGCCGCCTGGCCGGGCCGCCCTGCGCTGAAATGCACGACAGCCAGACCCAAATGACAGGTATAAACCATGGGATCGAACGGCCCCAGTCGCAACGACCGCTCGAAGCATTCGACCGCCCGCTCGACCTCGTCTCTGTAGGCTGCAACCCAACCGCTCCTGTTCCAGGCGAAGGCCGAATTGGGATCGATCGAACACGCCTTTTCAAGCAACGCGGCTGCAGTGACGAAATTGCTCGACACCGTGTGGGCAGCGCCGAGCACGGCCAGGGAAAATGGATCGTCACCGTTGAGTTCGGCAGATCGCTCCGCCAGCCCCAGCGCACGGCGCCGGTCGGCCTCAGGCGAGGTCGACCAATTGTAGACGCTTCGCTGCGCATGGCACCAGGACAGCAGCGACAGGGCCAGCGGATAGTCGGGATCGCCCAGCAAAGCCTTCTCCAGCGTCTCGATGGCGATCGCATTGTCCTGGCGGCCGAGCGCCCAGACATGCGGCAGACTGCGCATCACCAGATCGTAGGTTTGCAGGTCGCCCGGCCGCTTGCGGCGCGCACGCTCGATTTCCGCCATCTGGATCGACGGCAGGATGGCGCCTGCGACACCCGCCGTCACATTATCCTGCAGCGCAAACGTATCCGCGATGTCACCCTTGAAGCCTTCCGCCCAGATCAGGCTGCCGGTTTCGGCCTCGATCAGCCTGGCCGAGATGCGGAGCTGATCGAGATGCCGACGCACGCTTCCTTCTAGCACGTAGCGGACACCGAGCTCGCGGCCGATGCGCGGCAGGTCGAGCGCCTGGCCGCGGTATGCAAAGGCCGAGTTGCGCGACATGACGAACAGGCCGCGAATGCGCGCCAGCGCCGCCGTGATCTCCTCTACCGTGCCGTCGGCGAGGTAGGATTGCTCCGGGTCCGACGACAGGTTCTCGAACGGAAGCACGACGAGCGACGGCTTGTCGGGGAGCTGAGGCGACGGACGCGCATCGACAGCTGGCGGTCGCTCCAGCACTTCGCCGGGGAACATGTAGCCACGGCGTGGCATGGTGCGGACCAGCGTCTGCGCTTTGTCGCCTAGGGCGCGGCGGATGTCGCTGATGCATTGGGTGAGCGAATCTTCGGTGACGATCACGTCGCTCCACACCGCATGCAGCAGCTCGTCCTTCGACACCAGCCGGCCGGCGTTGCGGATAAGAAAAATCAGCAGGTCGAGCGATTTCGGGCGCAGCGCGATCTCGCCAGAACCGTCGCGCAACACTCCGGCGCGCGTGTCGAGGCTGAAGCCGGCGAAGCGATAGATCGGCTGCGGCTCGGCGTTCATCGCGACTGTCTGCTCCTCGCAATTTTCAGGGCTTCGTCAGTACTCTTTCAGACCGCTTTCCGGACATGCATCTCGGACGAGCGCAATCTCGCACTCAACGATGAAGGTGGCAAGAAAACCGAAGCCGCAACGCGTGGGCGAGATCACTGCAACCGACGCACAGGCCAAGGCGGCGCCGAATGCCGGAGATCACAACAGGAGGCAACCATGTCCAGCACGGAGACAAACCCCATGACGACGATCGATCATTTCATCGGTGCCGAAACCGGCTACGGGCGGCGCCCTTCCTTCTCCCTGTTTTTCCGGCTGTACGCGGCGGCGAAATGGACGCTGTTATGGCTGCCGCGCTTCTGGAAGGCGCGCGGCGAGCTGGCCGTGCTTGCCGCTATGAGTGAATGCGAGCGCCGCGACATCGGCCTGACCGCCTTCGACATTGAAAACGCCCTCACCCTGCCGGTCGAGCGCGACCCCACCGAGGTGCTTGCGCAGATAGTAGATGATCGCCGCCATTGCCGCGAATGCTGAGCACCGGCGCAAGCCCCGCACCGGATCTGGTTCCGGATCATGGTCAGTCCGGCAGGCCGGCCTCGCGCAGGCCGGCAGCGATGCGTTCGCTCGTGCCCGCGTCGAAGGGCGAGGCGTCGCCAACCCTGGCAATGGTGAGGCCCGGGTAAGTTTCCATGAGCCTGCGGCAAGCGTGCCGTGCCTCGTCCTTGCGACCGGCATGAACCAGCGCCGTGACCAGCAGGCGCAGTCCCCACCAGGCGCCCGGCTGCTGGCTAAGGCCGCGCTGCGTCAGCGCCACCGCCTCGTCATAGCGCGCGGCGACGAAATGCGCGGCGCCGATGCCGATCTCGGCCATGTAGCCCATCGGGTCGCGCGGGCTCAGCCGTTCGAAATGCTCGAACTTCTCGATCGCCGCCTCGGGCCGCTCGCGATAGACATCGAGCCAGGCGCTGCGCAGCCAGGCCCAGGCGGAATTCGGATCGAGCGCTCGCGCCCGCGCCAGATATATGTCGGCGACATCGTACTCGCGGGCAAAGGAATGCGCCGCGCCGAGTACGGCAAGCACCATCGGGTCGTCGCCGGAGAGCGCCGCGCCCTTCTGCGCCAGGCGCAGGCCCTCCTCCCGGGAAGCGGCCGGCGTTTCGGTCCAGCGGTAGCCCGCGCGCTGCAGATGGCACCAGGCCAGCAGCGAAAGCGCCAGCGGGTAATCCGGCTCGATCGCGATCGCACGTTCAAGCAGCGTGCCGGCCTCCTCGTTCTGCGCGCGCTCGAGCGACCAGGTGAGCGGAAAGGCGCGCAGCACGTAGTCGTAGGCGGCGAGGCTTTCCGGCCGCTTGCGCCGCGAACGCTCGATCTCGGCCGACAGGATGGACGGCTGGATGGCGCCGACGACACTCTCCGAAAGCCGGTCCTGCAGGTCGAACACATCGGCCATGATGCCGTCGTAGCGGTCGGCCCAGATCGTCTTGCCGGAAGCGGAGTCGATGAGCTGTCCGGTGAGGCGGATGTGATCGCCGGCCTTGCGGACGCTGCCGGTCAGCACGTAGCGCACACCGAGTTCGGCTCCAGCCCGTTTCACGCCGTCGGCCTCGCCCTTGTAGGCGAAGCTCGAATTGCGGGCGATGACGAACAGCCAGCGCATGCGCGACAGTGCCGTGGTGATCTCGTCGACCATGCCGTCAGCGAAATAGTCCTGCGCCGGGTCGCCGCTGAGATTCTCAAAAGGCAGCACCGCGATCGACGGCCTGTCGTCGGCGCTGCCCTCCCCGCTCCCGGTCGCGACCCGATCCTCGAGGCGGCGCACGCGCTCCTCGTCGATCACATAGCCCCGCCGCAGCACGGTGCGGATCAGGCCATCGGCCTCGGCGCCGAGCGCCTTGCGGATGTCCTTCATGCATTGGGTAAGCGAATCGTCGGAAACGGCGATGTTCGGCCAGACCGCATTGACCAACTCGTCCTTGCCGATGACGCGGCCGGCATTTTCCAAGAGGTAGACGAGCAACGAGAGCGACTTGGCGCGCAGGTCGACGTCGTGCCCGCCCCTCTGCAGCCTGCCCCTGTGCAGATCGAGCCTGTGGCCGGAGAATTCGAACGTCGTCATGTCGCCCCTCGAGGAGACGTCAACCAATTCGATCCGCGCGACGGCTAGGAGTCTGTCACGGCCGTCGCATGCTCGAAGACATCACGCCCGCCCCAAGACATCAAGGCTTACGCCCGCTAAAGATGGCGTGGCCGGCGAACAGCCAGGCGCAGTCGACTTCAGTGAAGCCCGCTTGCGCAAGCCAGGTGAGTTGCTCGGCCAGCGAGGACGGCTTGTCGATCGGTTCGCCGTCGGGGTTGCGGAAGTAATTCCAGCCCAGCCGATTGAACTCGGCGAAGGCGGCAAGATCGCCGTCGATCGCCAGCGCCCGGGCGCGCACCGCCTCGTCCCATTGCCGCGCGGCGATGGCGAGGCCGCTGGCGCTTGGCGGGCGCACGATGTCGGCCACAATAAGTACCCCGCCGGGGCTAAGCGCCGCCGCAAGGTCGGCAAACAATGTCCGCTTCTCGCGGCCGTCGAGATGATGGATGGCGAGCGAGGAGACGATGGCATGCGGCGGCTCGGCAAAACCTCGCCAGTCGCGCTCCGCCAGCTCGAACGCGGCCGCGGTCAGGCGGCCGGCATGGTCGCGGCAGGTTTGCCGCGTCTGCTCCAGCATTTCGGCCGAGCCGTCGAGCGCCAGGACATGGCAGTCGGCAAAGCGCTCCAGCAGCGCGCGGCTGAGCAGCCCTTCGCCCGAGCACAGCTCCACCAGCAGGCCGCCCGGCGCGGGTTGCGGAATGAGGTCGGCGATGATCTCGATCTGGCGCTCGCGTTCCGGCACGAAATAGCGCCCGTTGTCCAGGAAGCCGCGGGAATGGTTCTCGTCCCAGTGTTTGATGTGCGCGTCTGCCATGATTTCGGCGGGCGTCATGGCGTGATCCTTCAGCCACGTGGAATGCAGCCATGGTGCCTGGATCCCGGTCAACCGTCCTGACCGCAGGCTGAAATCCGGCTGAAATTGGCGTGAGAGCCAGCCGCGGCTAAGCCCCCCAGATCACCGCCTGCTCATGGCGCTTGATCAGGTGTTTCAAATTGTCGAAGCTCTGACGGATGTGCTTGGCGAAAGCATCGACGGCAGGGGCGCGCGGCGTGTCGGCGCGTCTCAGCAGGCCGAGCGCGCGCTCGGGATGCGGGATGGCGACGGGAAGTGCGGTGATCGACTTGTCCTTGCGAAAGGCGAAGACGACGCTGTGCGGCAAAACCGTCAGCGCGTCGGTCTCCTTCATGTAGTTGATGGCGCTGGTCAGCGAGCCGCCGGAATATCGGATCTTTATCTCGGTGGCGCCGAGCGACAGAAGCAGGCTGCGCAAATCCTCCAGCAGCGGGCTGCCGGGCGGCGGCGCGATCCAGGGGTAGTCGAGCAGATCGCCGGTTTTCAGCTTGCGCCGCAGCAACAGCGGATGGGTGGCGCGACAGGCGACGACGTTTCGGCCAGGCAGGATTTCGCGGAACTCCATGCCTGAGCCCTCTTCGAGAATGTCGATCGGGCAGACGGCAAGGTCGATGCGGTCGGCATTGATGGCGGCGCGCAGGTCGGAGAGATAGCCATAGCTCTGGTCGACGCGGACGTCCGGAAAGGCGTTCTGGAAATCGGCGATCATGCCGGAGATCAGTGCATCCATGAAGAACGGCGTGCCGCCGACCCGCACCACGCCGGAACGCCCCTGGCTGAAATTGGCGGCGATGTCGGAGGCCTTGCGCGATGCCGTCAGCATCACCTGGCCATGATCGGCGAGCGCGCGGCCGAGCGGCGTCGGCTGCAAGGGACGGCGTCCCTTGAGGAACAGCGGCTCGCCCAGCCGCTTCTCCAGCATCGACAGCGTGCGCGAGACAGCCGGCTGCGACAGGCCGATGAGGGCAGCCCCTTCGGTGACGCCGCCCGCCTGCACCACGGCGGCCAGTTGGATCAAATGCCTCTCATCGAGCTTCATAACGATATGGTATATTAAATCAGGAAGAAATCATCATCTTTGTCTTTGGCCTGCGTTAATGTCCTCCTGAGATGAAACCGGGGAGGAACATGTCCGGCATACCGTCGTTCAGCGAGGCCAATTCGGCCGAGATGGTTGCACAGCGCCTGCTCAAGGCGAAGGCCGGGCCGTTGCCGCGTTTTCTCGCCACCGTTGTCGACCATCTCCACCAGATCGTCCGGGAAACCCAGCCGAGCGCGGCCGATTGGCGCCAAGCCATCGCCTTCCTCACCGAGGTCGGCCATGCCAGCGACGACAAGCGCCAGGAATGGGTGCTGCTGTCGGACCTGCTCGGCGTCACAGCACTGGTCGAGGACATCAACTCCCGCCGCCCGAACGGCGCGACGCCCAACACCGGCCGCGGCCCCTTCTATCGCGCCGATGCGCCAAGGCTGGCGCTCGGCGCTGACATTTCGCTCGACGGTGTCGGCAAACCACTGACCGTGACGGGACGAGTGACTGATCTCGATGGCCTGCCCATCGCCGGCGCGACGGTGGAGACATGGCAAGCCAACGCACAAGGCTGTTACGAGAACCAGCAGCCCGATTTGCAGCCGGAAAACAACCTGCGCGGCGTCTTCACCACCGACAAGGAAGGCCGCTTCCACTACCGCACGGTCAAGCCCGCCGGCTATGGCGTGCCGGATGACGGACCGGTCGGACAGATGCTCGGGCAGTTGAACTATCCGCTCAACCGCCCGGCGCATATCCATTTCCTCATCCGCGCCGACGGCTTCGAGACATTGACCACGCAAGTGTTCGAGGGCGGCGATCCGCATCTCTGCGAAGACGCATTGTTTGGCGTCAAGCCGGAACTGGTCGGCGATTTCAAACGTGCCGGCGAAAGCTGGTCGCTCGATTTCGCCTTTGTTCTGGCGATGGCGCGCAAGGGGAGCCGGGCAGCATGACAAGGACGTTCACCTATTCCGGCAGCCCGGCGCATATCGTCTTCGGCAATGGCGCGTCCTCGCAGGTTGCGGCGTGGATCGAGAAGCTCGGCTGCAAACGTGCGCTGGTGCTGTCGACACCGCACCAGGCGGCCGACGGCGAGGCGCTGGCGAAGCAAATCGGATCACTGGCCGCAGGCGTCTTCTCGGGCGCAGCCATGCACACGCCGGTCGAAGTGACCGAAGCAGCGATGGCGAAGGCACAGGAGGTCAAGGCCGACTGCGTCGTCGCGCTGGGCGGCGGCTCGACAACAGGTCTGGGCAAGGCGATCGCCTGGCGCACCGACCTGCCGCAGATCGTCATCCCGACCACCTATGCCGGATCGGAAGTAACGCCGATCCTCGGCCAGACCGAGCACGGCGAAAAGACTACGGTGCGTGACGCAAAGATCCTGCCGGAAGTGGTGATCTACGATCCGGAGCTGACTGTCGGCCTGCCGGTGGCGATGAGCGTCACCTCCGGCCTCAACGCCATGGCGCATGCGGCCGAAGCACTCTACGCGCAGGACCGCAACCCGATCTCCACCTTGATGGCGACCGAAGGGCTGCGCGCGCTGAAGACGGCGCTGCCGGTCTTGGTCAAGGAGCCTAGAAATCTCGACGCACGTGGCGATGCGCTTTACGGCGCCTGGCTGTGCGGCACGGTGCTCGGCACCGTCGGCATGGCGCTGCATCACAAGATCTGCCACACGCTGGGCGGCTCCTTCGACATGCCGCATGCCGAGACCCATGCGGTGATGCTGCCGCAGACGATCGGCTTCAACGCTGTTGCCGTGCCCGAGCTGCTGAGGCCTGTCGCCGATATCTTTGGCGGCAGCGCAGGCGGTGGTCTGCACGATTTCGCGACGTCCGTCGGCGCGCCGCTGACGCTCAGAGAACTCGGCCTCAAGCAGGACGATCTCGACCGCGCCGCCGAGATCGCGACCAAAAATCCGTACTGGAATCCGCGGCCTTTCGACCGCGCCACAATCCGCGCCCTGTTGCAGGACGCGTGGGAGGGAAGACGACCGCAGAACTGACGGCAACAAGGGAGGAATATTCATGATTACCAGACGCGAATTCATCCGCAACACGGCCGCCACCGGCCTGCTTGCCGGCGGCTTGCCGATGCCGGCGATCGCCCAGAACGCGCCGGTCAAGCTCGGCTATGTCAGCCCGCAATCCGGCCCGCTGGCAGCCTTTGCCGAGGCCGACAAATTCATCATTGACGGCTTTCTCGCCGCCACCAAGGCCTCCGGCCTCAACTATGAGGTCGTGGTCAAGGACAGCCAGTCGAACCCGAACCGCGCGGCGGAAGTCGCCAAGGAATTGATCGTCAACGACAAGGTCAATCTGATGCTTGTCGCCTCGACGCCGGAGACCACCAACCCGGTCGCCACCACTTGCGAGGCCGAAGAGGTGCCGTGCCTGTCGACCGTGGCGCCCTGGCAGCCCTGGTTCATCGGCCAGCAAAGCAATCCCGGCGACCCGGCCTCATGGAAGCCGTTCAACTATGCCTATCATTTCTTCTGGGGGCTGGAGGATGTCATTGCCGTCTTCACCAACATGTGGGCGCAGGTCGGGACCAACAAGAAAGTCGGCGGCCTGTTCCCCAACGATGGCGACGGCAACGCGTGGGGCGATGGCACGGTCGGCTTCCCGCCAGTTCTCGCCAAGGGCGGCTACGGCCTGACCGACACCGGCCGCTACCAGAACCTGACCGATGACTTCTCGGCGCAGATCAACGCCTTCAAGGGCGCCTCCTGCGAAATCATCACCGGCGTGATGATCCCGCCCGATTTCACCACCTTCTGGAACCAGGCCAAGCAACAAGGCTTTACGCCCAAGGTGGCGTCGATCGGCAAGGCGATCCTGTTCCCGCAATCGGTCGAGGCGCTCGGCAAGTCCGGCCACAATCTGTCGTCGGAAGTCTGGTGGACGCCGAACCATCCGTTCAAATCGTCGCTGACCGGCGAAAGCTCGGCGCAGGTCGCCGAAGGTTTCACCAAGGCCACCGGCCGCCAATGGACGCAGCCGATCGGTTTTGTCCATGCCCTGTTCGAGATTGCCGTCGATGTGATGAAGAGGGCAGGCGCGCCCGATGACGCCGACAAGGTGGCCGCAGCGATCGCAGCGACCAAGCTCGACACGCTGGTTGGGCCGATCGCCTGGGACGGCGCCAATCTGCCGCCCTTTGCCGCCAAGAACATTGCCAAGACGCCGCTGGTCGGCGGGCAGTGGCGGCTGAAGGATGGCGGCGGTTACGATCTCGTCATCACCGACAACAAGACCGCGCCGAACATCCCGACCGGCGGCAAGATGGAAGCGATTGCCTAGGCCATGGCCGTCCTCGCGCTTGCCAATGTCTCGAAACGCTTCGGCGCCCTCACGGTCGCCGACGCGGTTTCGTTCGAGCTTGGCGAGGGTGAGGCGCTTGGCATTATCGGCCCGAACGGCGCCGGCAAGTCGACGCTGTTCAACCTAGTCACCGGCAACATTTCGGCCGATGCCGGAACCATCGCCTTCGATGGTCGCGACGTGACGAAGCTGCCGCCGATGCAGCGTTGCTTTGCCGGCGTCGGCCGCTCGTTCCAGATCCCGCAGCCTTTCGAGAAACTGACCGTGTTCGAGAACCTGCTGGTTGCCGGCGCCTTCGGGGCGCGCAAGACCGAAGCCGAGGTCAGCGAGCGCTGCGCCGAGATCCTGGTCGAGACCGGACTGATCGATCGCGCCAACCATCCGGCCGGAGGCTTGAGCCTCCTGCAGCGCAAGCGGCTGGAGCTTGCCCGCGCATTGGCGACCGAGCCAAGACTGCTGCTGCTGGACGAGATCGCCGGTGGCCTGACCGAGGGCGAATGCGGCACGCTGGTCGACACGATCAGAGGCATCCATAAGGGCGGCATGTCGATCATCTGGATCGAGCATGTGCTGCACGCGCTGAACTCGGTGGTCGAGCGGCTGCTGGTGCTGAACTTCGGCAAGATCATCGGCATGGGCGCGCCGGATACCGTCATGGCGTCGCGCGAGGTCCGCGAGATCTATCTCGGGATCGAAATCTGATGGCGCTGCTCGAGACCAAAAACCTGACCGCGCGCTATGGTGATTTCCAGGCGCTGTTCGGCGTCGACATCGCTCTCGACCAAGGCGAGACGATTGCCATCATCGGCGCCAATGGTGCCGGCAAGACGACGCTGATGCGCTCGATCTCAGGCATATTGATCAACCGGCCGGATGCGGTGGTGTTTGAAGGCGAGAAGATAGGCGCCCTGCCCGCGCCCGATGTCGTCGCGCTCGGCATCGCCATGGTGCCGGAGGGGCGAAAGCTGTTTCCCTCGCTCAGCGTCGAGGAGAATCTGCTCATTGGCCGCTATGGCCGCGCGGTCGACGGACATTGGAACCTCGACACTGTCTACGATCTCTTCCCGATCCTGAGAGAGCGCCGCCACAATCCGGGCACCGCGCTGTCGGGAGGCCAGCAGCAGATGGTGGCAATTGGCAGGGCGCTGATGTCCAACCCGCGCGTGCTTTTGTGCGACGAGATCAGCCTTGGCCTGGCGCCGGTGGTGATCAAGGACATCTACGCCGCCTTCCCGCGCATCCGCGCAGCCGGCGCTTCGATCGTCGTGGTCGAACAGGATATCGGCCAGGCGCTGAAGGTCGCCGACCGCGTCTACTGCATGATGGAGGGGCGGATCACGCTGTCTGGGGTGCCGGCCGCGCTGACGCGCGAAAAGATCCACGCCGCGTATTTTGGGCATTGAGGGCGGTGATGGATAGATCGTTTATGTCGAGACCAGCCACCCCCCTCTGGCCTGCCGGCCATCTCCCCCGCAAGGGGGGAGATCGGACTTCGCTGCGGCCTTCGCCAATCTCCTACGTTGCAAGATGTGCGGCAGCGCAGACGCTGCTGATCTCCCCCCTTGCGGGGGAGATGGCCGGCAGGCCAGAGGGGGGTGGGCGGGAACTCGGCGCAGGCGAGTCGAGGCGGCACCCATGACCAGCGCGCTCGACACCATCGTCCAGGGCATTTTGCTTGGTGGCCTCTATGCGCTCTTCGCCGCCGGCTTGAGTCTCGTCTTCGGAATCATGCGGCTGGTCAATCTGGCGCATGGCGACCTTATCGTGCTCGCCGCCTTCCTGATCCTGGTGCTGGTCTCGGCGCTTGGCCTCAATCCGTTCGTTGCGGCGTTGGTGGCGATGCCTGTGATGTTCGCCATCGGCTGGGCGCTGCAATTCTTCCTGCTCAACCGCACGTTGGGAACCGATATCCTGCCGCCGCTGCTGGTCACCTTCGGCCTGTCGATCGTTATCCAGAACGGACTGCTCGAAGGGTTTAGCGCCGACAGCCGCCGCATCCCGATTGGCGGACTGGACTCGGCGTCCGTTGCGCTCGGCCCGATCAATGTCGGCGTCATGCCGCTGCTAACCCTGGCTTCGGCCGTCGCAGTGATTGTCGGCCTCAACCAGCTGTTCTACCGCACCTCGCTCGGCCGCGCCTTTCGCGCCACCTCGGACGATCCGGTCACCGCCGGGCTGATGGGCATCCAGCCGAAGCGGATCTTTGCCACCGCCACCGGCATCGCCATGGTGGTGGTGACGATCGCCGCGCTCTATCTCGGCACACGCGCCAATTTCGACCCGACCATCGGCCCGGCGCGGCTGATCTATGCCTTCGAGGCGGTCATCATCGGCGGCCTCGGATCGCTATGGGGGACACTCGCCGGCGGCATCGTCATCGGCATCGCCCAGACCTTTGGCGCCGCCATCAACCCGGAATGGCAGATTCTCGCCGGCCATCTGGCTTTCCTGCTGGTGCTGCTGGTCAGGCCGCGCGGGCTGTTTCCGCGTGCGGTGGATTGAGCGGATGGCGGACACTTCGCTCACAGCGTGGAAAATCGAGACCCGAACGAAAGCGTCTTCGACCTTCGTCCTCGTTGCCGCGCTCGTCATCGTCGTCGCTTTCGCCGCGCCGCTCTTCGCCTCGCGCAGTGTGTTGCAGGACCTGTTCTTCATCCTCACCATGCTGGTGCTGGCGCAGAACTGGAACCTGCTTGCCGGCTATGCCGGGCTGGTCTCGGTGGGACAGCAGGCCTTTGTCGGTTTCGGTGCCTACGCCATGTTTGCCCTCGTCATCCTCGCCGGGCTCGACCCGCTGATCGCCATTCTTCTTGCTGGCGTTGCCAGCGCGCTGCTCGCCATCCCGACCGCCTTCTTCCTGTTTCGCCTGCAAGGCGCCTATTTCGCCATCGGCAGCTGGGTTATCGCCGAAGTGGTGCGGCTGGCGCTGGCGCAATGGAAGATGCTGGGCGGCGGCACCGGCACCTCTTTGCCGCGCGAGGCAACCCGCGACATGCCGGCGCTCAAGTTCGTCGGCGAATTGTTCGGCGTCAAATCCTCCGGCGCTGGCGACATCCTGACCTACTGGCTGGCGCTGCTGCTTGCCATCGCCACGATCGGCCTCGTCTACCGCCTGCTGCGTTCAAAACAGGGGCTTGGGCTTGCCGCCGTGCGTGACAATCAGGAAGCGGCGCGCTCGGTTGGAGTGGACGCGCGACGCATGAAGACCTTGGTCTATCTCGCAGCCGCGTTCGGCACCGGGCTGGCAGGCGCGCTGATTTATGTACAGAAGGCTCGCATTTCGCCCGACGCCGCCTTCTCCGTCGTCGACTGGACGGCCTATGTCATCTTCATTGTCGTCATTGGCGGCATCGGCACCATCGAGGGGCCGATCATCGGCGTCATCGTCTTCTACATCCTGCAACACCTGCTTGCCGACTACGGCTCCTGGTATCTCTTGATCCTCGGGCTGATCGGCATCGTCATCATGCTGTTTGCGCCGCGCGGCCTTTGGGGCCTGTTCGCCGAGCGCACCGGCATCCAGCTTTTTCCGGTCCGCCGCCGATTGACCGGCGGATCTGTACCGTCAAGCAAAAAGGGAGGGCCGCATGGCTGACATTTCTACCGACGTGCTGACCATCGGCACCGGGCCTGCAGGCTCGGCCACCGCGGCGCTGCTCTCGACCTATGGCGTCGAGAACATGGTCATCAACCGTTATCGCTGGCTGGCCGCGACGCCACGCGCGCACATCACCAACCAGCGCACCATGGAAGTGCTGCGCGACCTCGGCAAGGATGTCGAGGGCGAGGCCTATATGCACGCCACCGAGCAGGATCTGATGGGCGAGAACGTGTTCTGCACCTCGCTTGCTGGAGAGGAGATCGGCCGCATGCGCAGCTGGGGCAAGCATCCGCTGTCCCGCGCCGAACATCTGCTCTCCTCGCCCGCGCACATGAACGATCTGCCGCAGACTTTTATGGAGCCGCTGCTGTTCAAGACAGCGTGTTCGCGCGGCACGCAGGCGCGCATGTCGATGGAGTATCTCTCGCACGTGCAGGATGCCGACGGCGTCACCACCACCTGCCGCGACCGGCTGACCGGCAAGGACGTCACCATCCGCTCAAAGTATCTGGTTGGCGCCGATGGCGGCAATTCGCTGGTCGCCGAACATGCCGGCCTGCCGTTCGAAGGCAAGATGGGCGTCGGCGGGTCGATGAACATCCTGTTCAAGGCGGACCTGTCGAAATACGTCGCCCACCGCCCGTCGGTGCTCTACTGGGTGGTGCAGCCGGGCGCCGATGTCGGCGGCATCGGCATGGGCCTGGTGCGCATGATCCGGCCGTGGAACGAGTGGCTGATCGTCTGGGGCTACGACATCAACCAGCCGGCGCCCAAGGTCGACGACGCCTTCGCCAAGAAGGTCGCGCGCGATCTGGTCGGCGATCCCGATCTCGAAATCGAAATCCAGTCGGTGTCGACCTGGACGGTCAACAACATGTACGCCACGCAGACCTCCAAAGGCCGCGTGTTCTGCATGGGCGACGCCATCCATCGCCATCCGCCGTCGAACGGGCTGGGCTCCAACACCTCGATCCAGGATGGGTTCAACCTCGCCTGGAAGCTTGCTTATGTCATCAAGGGCAAGGCCGGCCCAAAACTGCTCGACAGCTATTCGCAGGAGCGCGCGCCGGTCGCCAAGCAGATCGTCACCCGCGCCAACAAGTCGATCGAGGAATTCGGCCCGATCTTCAAGGCGCTCGGCCTGCTCGATTCCATCGACCCGGTGAAGATGCAGTCGAACATGGATGCACGCTGCGACAACACGCCGGCAGCCGAAGCGCAGCGGGCAAAAATCCGCGAGACCATCGCCGCCAAGGTCTACGAGTTCGACGCTCATGGCGTCGAGATGAACCAGCGGTACAAGTCGAACGCCATCGTCAGCGACGGTCAGAAGGAACCGGCCTTCGAAAAGGACGCGGAGTTACACTACCAGCCGACCTCCTGGCCCGGCGCGCGGCTGCCGCATGTCTGGGTGCATTCCGACAAAGGTGACAAGGCCTCGACGCTCGACCTGACCGGCCACGGCAAATTCACCGTGCTGACCGGCATTGGCGGCCAGGGCTGGCTCGACGCTGCCAAGGCGGTGGGCAAGGAACTGGGCATCGACATCACCGGCCACCTCGTCGGCCCGCGCCGGCCCTGGCAGGATTTTTCCGGCGACTGGGCGCGCGCCCGCGAGATCCGCGACAGCGGCGTGCTGCTGGTCCGCCCGGATCAGCATGTCGGCTGGCGCAAGGATGCTATCAGCAGCGATCCGACGATCGATCTGCGCAAAGCCCTGACATCAATTCTGGACAGGTGAGAGATATGGAAGCGCACGAAAAAGGCTTCTTCACCGAAGCAAACTCGGTCGAGGTCGTCACCGGCCGCAACAAGAACGCCAAGGACGAACGGCTGAAGGCGGTGATGGAGGTCATCACGCGCAAGCTGCATGAGGCGGTGAAGGAGATCGAGCCGACGCAGGAGGAATGGTTCGAGGCGATCATGTTCCTGACGAAAACCGGTCAGCTCTCCACTGAATGGCGGCAGGAGTTCATCCTGCTCTCCGACATGCTCGGTGTGTCGATGCTGGTCGACGCCATCAACAACCGCAAACCGTCAGGCGCCTCCGAGTCGACAGTGCTTGGCCCCTTCCACATTGCCGATGCGCCGGAACTGCCGATGGGCGCCAACATCTGCCTCGACCAGAAGGGCGAGGACATGTTCATCCATGGCCGCATCCTCGACACCGAAGGCAGGCCGATTGCAGACGCCGTGCTCGATGTCTGGCAAGCCAATGACGAAGGTTTTTATGACGTGCAGCAGAAGGGCATCCAGCCCGACTTCAATTTGCGCGGCGTCTTTCGGACCGGGGCCGACGGCCGCTACTGGTTCCGCGCGGTAAAACCGAAATTCTACCCGATCCCGGCTGACGGCACGGTCGGCAAACTGCTCGATGCGCTCGGACGCCATCCCTACCGTCCGGCACATCTGCACTACATCCTCAAGGCGGACGGTTTCGAGACGCTCACGACCCACATCTTCGATCCCGACGATCCCTACATCAATTCGGATGCGGTTTTCGGCGTGAAGGAAAGCCTGCTTGCCGAGTTCAAGCGCATCGACGATCCGGCGCGCGCGAAGAGCCTCGAATTTGCCGGCCCGTTCTGGGAGGTCGAGCACGATTTCGTGCTGGCGCGGGGCTAGCCTCCCAAGGCAATCGCATAAAAGATTCTTGCGAAGAGGACCCCCACCCTAACCCTCCCCACAAGGGGGAGGGAATGCTGCCGCGCGCCTTCTTTGGCCATATTCGAATACTGAACTTCTCCGATTTGCTGAATTCGGCGCCTGCGGGAGTCTCCCTCCCCCTTGTGGGGAGGGATCAAGGGTGGGGGTACTCGTAAAGCTCAAAGCTCCGCCAGTGATATGCGATTGCTCCGACATCGATGTTCAGCGCATCGATTGATCGGCGCGGGCGGCTCACGCTTTTGTGCGCGCGAAAAAGTGCGCCGCTGAAAAAGCCCATTGACATCGGCCGTATTTCCGACGCAAACGTTATATTGTTACTGTTATACAATTACACGGCACGGACAGCGCTCCGGCGACGTGCCTTCCCGACTGCAAGGAGACCAAGGATGCGTTCCATTCCCTTTCTCGCCGCGCTGCTGGTTGCCGTGCCGCTGCTGACCGGCACAGCCGCCCACGCTGAAGACAAGCTGACCATCGTGGCGGCCGAGAATTTCTATGGCGACCTCGCCCGCCAGATCGGCGGCAGCAATGTCACGGTCACCAGCATCCTGGCCAATCCCGATGACGATCCGCATCTGTTCGAGACCAGCCCGTCGACGGCGCGCACCATCGCCGACGCCAAGATCATCATCTACAACGGCGCCGACTACGATCCGTGGATGGACAAGCTGCTGTCAGCCTCGACAAGCAAAGACCGCACGACCATCGTTGCCGCCGACCTGATCGGCAAGAAGTCGGGCGACAATCCGCATCTTTGGTATGACCCGGCGACGCTGCCGGCCATCGCCAAGGCGCTGAGCGCCGATCTTGCCAAGCGCGATCCGACCAATGCCGTGCATTACGAGGCGAACCTGAAGGCCTTCCAGACCTCGCTCGAGGCCATTGACAAGGAAATCGCCGACGTCAAGAAGACCTACGCCGGCACCGAGGTGACCGCCACCGAGCCTGTCTTCGGCTACATGGCGGAAGCGCTCGGCCTCAAGATGCTGAACTACGATTTCCAGGTGGCCTTGATGAACGATGCGGAGCCGAGCGCCACCCAGGTGGCGGCATTCGAGAACAGCCTGAAGGACGGCTCGGCCAAGATCCTGTTCTACAATTCGCAGGTGACCGACGAGGCAACGACAAGGTTGCTCGACATCGCAAAACAGAACAAGGTCACCGTCATCGGCGTCACCGAGACGGAACCGGCGGGCCAGACGATCCAGACCTGGTTCGGCGGCCAGATCGACGCGGTCCAGAAGGCGCTCGCAGCCCGCACACAATGAACATGACTGCCACTAAACGTGACTAAATGAACGCAATTGAATTCGACAAGGTCACGCTGACCTATGGGGGACGCCGGGTTTTATCCGACGTCTCCTTTTCGATTCCGCAAGGCGCTTTTATCGGCCTGCTCGGCGCCAATGGCGCCGGCAAGACGACGATGCTGCGCGCCATACTCGGCCTGATAAAGCCGGCCGGCGGTGCCATCTCGGTGCTCGGCAAACCGCCGACGCGCGGCAACGCTGCAATCGGCTATATGCCGCAGGCGCGGCGCGCGCTTGGCGATGTCGGCATCAGCGGCCTCGACTTCGTGCTGAGTGCCGCCGGCGGGCATCGCTGGGGCTGGCCGGTCGCTTCTGCTGCGGAGAAGGAAGCCGCCTGGAAAGCGCTCGAAGCGATTGGCGCAACCGATCTCGCGCGGCGGCCGCTGGGCGAACTTTCCGGCGGCGAGCGCCAGCGCATCCTGATCGCGCAATCGCTGATCGGCGATCCGCAACTGCTTCTGCTCGACGAGCCGCTGATCAGCCTCGACGCGGCGCATCAGCGCGCGATCATCGAGCTGGTGCACGAGATCGGCGAGCGGCTCGGCATCGCCGTGCTGTTCTGCTCGCACGAGATCAACCCGCTGCTGCGCGCCGTCGACCGCGTGCTCTATCTCGGCAATGGCAAGGCCGCGATCGGCTCCGTCGACGAGGTCATCAGCGGCCCGGTCCTGTCGAAACTTTATGGCACGCACATCAATGTGGTGCGGGTCGCCGGACGTATCTTCGTCATGGCCGACGATGTCGAACTGGAAAGCGGGGCGCATGTCCACGATCTTTGACTATGAATTCATGCGCAACGCCTTCTATGCCTGCACCATTGTCGGCATCGTTTCGGGCGCAGTCGGCTATTTCCTCGTGCTCAGGGGCCAAACCTTCGCCGGTCATGCGCTCTCCCATGTCGGCTTTCCCGGCGCCACCGGTGCCGGCCTGATCGGGCTGTCGCCGTTTCTGGGTCTCACCGTGTTCACGATCGCTGCCGGCATCGGTATCGGACTGCTCGGCGAACGCGCGCATCGCGACGTCGCCATCGGCATCGTTTTGACGCTGTCGCTGGGTCTCGGCTTGCTGTTTCTGCATTTCTACACCGCCTTCGCCTCGCAGGCGACCAACGTGCTGTTCGGCAATGTGCTGGGCATCAGCCTGCGCACCGTCATCGTGCTGGCGGTGCTGGCGGTGGCAATCCTCGCCGCTTTGGTGCTGATCGCCCGGCCGTTGCTGTTCGCCAGCCTGCAGCCGGAACTCGCCGAAGCGCGCGGCGTGCCGATCACCCTGGTCTCGACCCTGTTCATGGTGCTGGTCGCCGTCGCCACCTCCGAGGCGGTGCAGATCGTCGGTGTGCTGCTGGTCTTCGCGCTGATGGTGGCGCCCGCCGCCACCGCGCTCAGGCTGACCAGCGGCGTCGCCGCCGGCGTGCTGGCCTCGATCGCGCTTGCCGTCGTCATTGCGTGGATCAGCCTGTCGCTCGCCTTCCTGACCGACTGGCCGACCAGCTTCTGGATCACGGCGCTGGGCGCTGCCGCCTATGTCATCAGCGGCATGGCGCGGCGCTCGACGGCCGCACCGGAGGCGCGATTGGCCGATGGCAATCCCTGATTGCAATGCCGGGCGGCGGATCGGCCAGACCGGCTAGCAAAGCCCAAAACGGACGTTGGGGAATTACACCCAAAAAAAGTCAGGTTGAAAACCAGCCTACTGAAACGTTTCAGCCGGGAAAGGCAAATCGATTCAAGCGCCTAGATCGCAACGGAAGTGACGCCGGCGTCGCCACTGTCGACCCGCGGGAAAGCCCGGAAAACCGCCACTTACAACGATTTTTGCCGTGGCAGATCGCCTCCGGGCAGTTGCCGAAAAGCCAGCCGGGAGGCACAAAATCGACCTCCCGGCATCCTCTGGACGGGCGTTGACAGACCGCGGGGGTGCATGCGTATACCAAGCCATGGGTCACGCCATGGCCGTGGCGGTTGAACGGGGCTGGGGGGTTTCGTTACAACAGCATTGACGGCCCGGCGCCGGACGGGCGGCATGCACTCAGTAGAGTGCGCCGCTCGCTCTTGGCTGACAATCGGCAAGGTCGCCCGGCAGCGGTGCGGCGATCCTGGCAGGCGACCTCATCGACAAGGCACCGCAGAACGCCATCGTCTCAGCTTTTCGATCCGCATCGGTTCGAAGCGAACGAGGTGACGCCCCCTTTAACCGATATTCGCTTTGCTACGTCCTCCTCTTCCCGACGGGATGAGGGGGACGCTGGCGGCTGCGCAAGGAGATCACAACATCGCGTCGGCACCGGCTGGGATCGATTCAATTCGCGACTCCGGCCCGGCAATGGTGTAAAGAAGAGGTTGAACGGAGGCGAAAGCGCCTCCAGATCGGCTTTGAGCCTTGTTCCATCCCATCGCGAATATCGAGGACGCGCAGACGCTTGCGCAGGCGATCGTCAATACGATTGTCGAACCGTTCCTCGTGCTCGACGAGCAGTTTCATGTGCTGGCGGCCAGCCGCTCCTTCTATCAGACCTTCAAGGTCGACCCCGAACAGACGCATGGCGCCCTGCTCTATGCGCTCGGCGACGGCCAATGGGATATTCCGGCACTGCGCGTGCTCCTGGAGACGATCATCCCCGAGAAGACCGCCATGGACGGCTTCGAGGTTTCCCATGATTTCCCCACCATCGGCCACCGCACCATGCTGCTGAACGCGCGCAAGGTGCTCTACGATCACAGTTCGGTCATAACCATCCTGCTTGCCTTCAACGACATCACGGCCCGCCGTTCCATCGAGAAGGAAAAGGAGGAGCTGCTTGCCCGCACCGAAGAATTGCTGCGGCAGAAGGATGTGCTGCTGCGCGAGATGGAGCACCGGGTCGCCAACAGCCTGCAGATCATCGCCAGCATCCTTTTGCTGAAGGCGCGCTCGGTCACCTCGGAGGAAACCCGCCAGCATCTGAGGGATGCGCATCAGCGGGTGCTGTCGGTGGCCGAAGTGCAGCGCCATCTCCACACAGAGGCCGGGCTCGAAGAGATCGATGTCGTGTCCTATCTGTCGAAGCTGTGCAGCAGCCTGGCCTCGTCCATGGTCGGCGATGTCCAGCCGATCGAGGTCAACGTCACGGCGCAAGGCGGCAGGATCGATTCGCAAAAGGCAGTGAGCCTCGGCCTGATCGTCACCGAGCTCGTTCTCAATGCGATCAAATATGCCTTCCCGATGGAGAAGGCCAAGGCGCTGATCCAGGTCTCCTACGAGACCGATGGCAGTGACTGGAAGCTGACTGTGTCCGACAACGGCGCCGGCAAGCCCGCCACCATTGTCGCCAGTGCGGGCCTGGGAACAGCCATCGTCGAGGCGCTGGTCAAGCAACTCGAAGCCAAGATCGAGGTCATCAGCGACAGCAACGGCACCAGCGTGTCGGTGACCAGGGCGACGTTCATCTCGCGGGTGCCGCGCGCGGCGTAGCGCGGTCCACCCGGTAGCGGGAGCCTTGGCTCAGCTTCGCCATCAGATTTAATTCCACCAAAGGCCGGATCGATAGCCGATATGTCGCAGATAGTTGCCAAGTCCGAAGAGCAGAAGGATGCCGAAGCCGAGGTCGAGGGCTTTCACGACGACCTCGGCCCGTTCGTGGTTGCCGCCGAGACGACACGAATGGCGATGGTTTTCACCGATGCAAAGGAACGCGGCAATCCGATCATTTTTGCCAATGACGCCTTCCTCGCCTTGACCGGATACGCCAGGGAAGAGGTCCTTGGCCAGCCCTTCAATTTCCTGATGGCGGACGCCACCGACGCCGGGGCGCTGAAACGCATCAAGATCGAATTCGAAGCCAATGCCCAGTCGGGCACGGAAATCCTTTACCGGCGCAAGGATGACAGCGAATTCTGGGCGGGCCTTTTCGCCAGTCCTGTGCGGGACGAGAGCGGCGCCATCGTCCAGTATTTTACCTCCTTCGTCGATCTGACCAAACACAAGGAGGAGCAGGCGCAGTCCAAAATGCTGATCGAAGAGCTGAACCACCGCGTCAAGAACACGCTCGCAACGGTTCAGTCGATCGTCTGGCAGGCGTCGCGCGCCAATTCCGACCCGCGGGCGATCCGCGAAGCCGTCGAGTCCAGGTTGTTTGCGCTCTCCCGGTCGCATAATTTGCTGACCCGTGAAAATTGGCACAGCGCCGGGCTGCTTGACGTGCTGCACGATGCCCTGGAACCGTTCGGGGTCAGTGACGGCCAGGCGGAGCGCCTGGTGATTTCAGGCGAGAACATTCGCCTCTCGACCAAAGCGGCCCTGGCGCTTGGCATCGCCTTCAACGAACTCGCAACCAACGCGGTGAAATACGGCGCGTTTTCCAATGACAAGGGTTCGATCCGGATCGACTGGACGATCGAGCCGACGCCCGATGGCCGATTGCTGGTCCTTTCCTGGCGAGAGAAGGACGGGCCGCCGGTTGCGCAGCCGCTGCGAAAAGGGTTCGGCTCGCGTGTGATCGAGCGCGGCCTGACCCACGAACTCGAAGGCACTGTGCAACTCGACTATCGTCCGGATGGGTTGATTTGCACGATGAACATTCCGGTACCGGGATCACGCGATGGATAAACTCCTGTCTGGACATAAGCTTCTTTCTGGCCGTCGCCTCCTCGTTGTCGAGGATGAAATTCTGGTCCTGATGATGATCGAGGACATGCTGGGCGACCTTGGCTGCGAATCCCTGACCTCAGCCGCGACGATCGACAAGGCAATCGCCCTGATCGAAGCGCAGGTCTTCGACGCCGCCATGCTGGACATGAATCTGGATGGCGACGACAGCCACACTGTGGCCGACGCGCTTGCCAAGCATGGCGTGCCGTTCATCTACTCGACCGGCAACAACGATCACGACATGCGCGAAGGCTTCAGCAATCGTGGCGTGCTTCGCAAGCCGTTCAGCTTTGACGAATTGACCGCAAAACTCGACCACCTTCTTGCTCCCTGACTATGGGAGCAATTGTTTTGCCGGCTGTCAGGCCATTGCGCCTGGCGGATAGAGCCAGGTGGACCGCAGGAAGGCAAGTATTTCTGCCGCGAGCGCCTCTGGCTGGAACAAGAACGCCGCGCGGCCGTTTGTATTGAGTGGCAATCGTTTTGCCGCAGCTCAAGAAAAAGGCGGGCCGTCATGAACAGCATTATTTGGTTGGTCGGAGCCGTCGTTATTGTGCTGGCGATTATGAGCTTTTTTGGTTTTCGTTAGGCCACCCGGTTTACGGCAGACACAAGTCACTGGTCAGGCAAGAGCGGCATACGCCGAACGGTGGCGCCGCATAGGAGACGAATATGGATATCACCACAATTCTCGTCATCGTTCTTATTGTTCTACTACTCGGCGGCGGTGGCTTTTACGGCCGCGGACGCTGGTACTGACAACAGAGATCATCGCCCAGTCCGGAGCCTTTGGTTCCCGCACGCCGCCCGATCGGCCCGCGTCCTCCGCCGGAGGCGTGGGCTTTTTTGTGTCCTCCTGGCATCTCGAAATTGCCGATCGGTGGCGACACCGCGTTTAGGCGACGGCTCCTCCCCGATGAGCAACGGCCCTGCCCGATACCGGCGAATTCATACGATCAACGTGGAACAAACGCCTTGCTGATGCGTTCATTGGATACATCGGGCGTCCCAAAGCGCTCGGTCGTTAAAGAACCCGCCTCCCTCCCCCTCCGGAAGCGGGTTTTTTTGCGCCTGGGAAGCAGGCGGCGGCGTTGGGCTCCGAAAATTAACCGCGCGGCCGGGCCTTGGGCTTGTCCGATGTATCCGATGGATTTGCTGACAGCCTGGCGGACCGCTGATCGTTAAGCTGATCGCTAAGTCGCGCCGCCTTCTTTTTCGCCTCAGCCGCAACAGCAGTGCCAGTCAGCTTCGGCTTTGCTGCAATCGCATAGTCGGCTCTATTCGTCCGGTAATCCGTTTGAATGGCCATTTTGTGATACTCCCTGATGGACGTAAACGCGTTCGAGCGCCAAGACGTTCCAGATCCCGTCTCGCCGCGACTGGTGCCCATCGTCCTCCCGGGCAGTCGTCTAGCGATATGCCTGCCGCCCCGACATCGTCTCGATCCTGATGTGGTAGAACAGATGGCTGCCCGATCCGGCCTGCTGGCCGGGTTTCAATGCTCCCGGCTCCCACCAATTGGCGTGCTTCTGCAGCAGCGACCAGGCAAATTCCCGGTCATGATTGGACGCAGGGATCTGCTGATCCCTGGCCGGAATCGTTCTGTCGAGCGCGGGTGGTTTGGGCAGATCCTCGAACAGCCCGTCGACGACAACGCTCTTCCAGCCATGAACGGTGCCTACATCGTCGACCTGCAGGCAGACATGCGGGTTCTCTCGCATCCATTCGACCTTCTGGCCCGGCAGCGAGAAACTGAAGATGAAATTGTCGCCGAAGGCAAAATGGATCGGCACCACGTAAGGCCTGTTGTCGCGGACGCAGGCCAGCCGGCCGAGCCTGGCCGACTTCAGCATCGTGGTGCATTCCTGCTGCGTCATCTCCCTGATGTCCATTGTTCCTCCCGTCGATACTCGTTGAGTGTTTGCGTTGAAAAATCAGGCTGCGAGATCGATGCGCCTGATGGCCCGGACCGCCTCCGACTCGGCGACGCCGATCAGCGCATCGATGGCCTGGATGGTCTCGATTTGGCCGCGCGCCGCCACCGTCCTGCGCAAGGCATGGAGGTCGTCGCGGATTTCGCAGAGTGTGGTTCGAACCGTGAGGGCCATGGGCCGCCTTCCTCCGGACACAACCGCCGGAGGCAGTGATCGGTTCCGTCGCGACCAGATGACTCGCTAATGTCCTGATAGGGCCTATGACACAGGTGTCGACGGCCATGTAACGGGCACCGGTCTTGAGAGCGTACATCGTACTCCCGCCCTGCAGGAGCCATACGATGCAAGACCACACCACACCGCTCCTATCCGCGCACGACTTCGACATTGTAAGAAGTGCTTTCAGGCTATCGGTCGTCGAAGGGCAGATTGCCGAGCGGCACTGGATTCAGCATGCGCGGGATTTGCTGCGCGAACTCACCGGCCATGAAGATGCGGATGAAAGCACCCTCAACAGGATCATCCAGAGATAGTCAGGCGACTTGTCCATCAGCCGGCTTTCTGCGCGGCGCGCGAAAGCTTCACTTTGGAAAAACATTTTATCCGCCCTTGGTTGTGGGGCAACATTATTCCCCATTTTAGCAAGTTTGTGGAACCTTACCCCCGCCGGTTCCGTTCTTCCTCCGATCGCTGCTTGGAACCATCCGAAGGCAATCAGGAGAAATATCATGAACATCAAGAAGCTTTGCATCGGCGCGATGGCGCTTACGATGATGACCGGCGCAGCATTCGCCGGCACCACCACCGGCACCTCGGCGCTCGACGATCCGGCGAAGATGTCCCCCTTCTTCACCGATGCCGGCATGAAGACCATGCGGCCCGCGGAAGAATTCAAGACCGCCTGGCTGGCGATGAAGGAAGAAGACCGCGCCGGGATGACCAAGGAATGCGGCGACGAGGCGATCGCCAAGTCGCATGACGATTTCTGCAAGATGACCAAGCAGCTCGGCGGCGCCAACTAGGCGCGGCCAACGCCAAGATTCAGATGGCGGGCGGAAATGCCCGCCATTTTTATGCGCGGTCTTCAGGCGAGCCTGACGACGAAGTGCTTGGTCACCGGCTCGAGGATCTTCCAGGTTCCCTTGAAATCGGCTTCGACCACGAACGCATCGCCGGGGCCAACCTCGACCGGGGTGCCGCCATCCGGCGTGATGATGATGCGGCCGGCGATCATGTGCACGAACTCATAGTCGGTGTAGGTGGCGTGGTAAGTGCCGGGCGAGGCCCGCCAGGTGCCCGACATCACCTTGCCGTCGGCGGTGGTATGCTGCACAGCGGTCTGCATGGTCGGCCTGCCCTCGACCGCAATCCAGCCCGGCAGGTCTTCGCCATCGGCATGCTCGACGGCGCCGAATTTGAGGATTGTGGTGTTGGTCATGGGAGGGCTCCGTTCCGCCGGCATTGGCTGCCGGTTGGATAGCCGATGCGCATGACAGGGGCAACGCAAGGGCCGACCGCAAATGTCGGAGATTGGCGAAGGTGGCGGGGAGGTAATCTCCCCCCTTGAGGGGGAGATGTCGCCGAAGGCGACAGAGGGGGTCCCCGCGCGTGAAGCGCCAGCCTTCACCTGCTGGATTAGGCCGAGTCCGGTCGAACCGACCCCCTCTGGCCGCTTGGCGG
The DNA here is from genome assembly GCF_057784295.1 of Mesorhizobium sp. CNPSo 4688. Lineage (NCBI taxonomy): Bacteria > Pseudomonadati > Pseudomonadota > Alphaproteobacteria > Hyphomicrobiales > Phyllobacteriaceae > Mesorhizobium > Mesorhizobium sp. CNPSo 4688. The sequence goes on along the minus strand of NZ_JBWLUY010000023.1, from coordinate 10,306 downwards.
CCATCTCCCCGTCAAGGGGAGATCGGCAGTTCATCTCCCTCAATGTTGCACCGCGATAGATTTGTTGCATTGCGATATCAGCCTGCAGGGTCGAGTCTTTGCATCGGGCGGGCTGTCAACGGCTACGGCCCCACGCGTCCATTCCGGCGCGCAGGGACGTCGCAGCACGTGTGATCCCGGCGAGATGTTACGGCATCTCGGCCAGGCGGACTTCGGTCCGGGGTCATGCGACAGGACGAGGTTTCACCGTGTCAGCATCGTTCCGGCCCGATATCGAAGGATTGCGCGCACTGGCGGTTGCCGGTGTCATCGCCTTCCATTTCGGCCTCACCGGCCTGCCCGGCGGCTTTGTCGGCGTCGACATCTTCTTCGTCATCTCGGGCTATCTGATCACCCGTCATCTGCTCGCCGAGATCACCGAGACCGGCCGGCTGAACCTGTGGCGCTTCTATGCCAGGCGCGCCAGGCGGCTTTTGCCGGCGTCGCTGTTCGTCATCCTCGCCACGCTGGTGGCCGGTGCCTTCATCCTGTCGCCGGAGGAACAGTCGCTCTATTCCAAGGGCGCCATGTATGCCTCGGCCTACATGATCAATCTGTGGCTGATCCGCTGGTCGTTCGACTACTTCGCGGCGGATGCGACCAGCAACCCGTTCATCCATTTCTGGTCGCTGTCGGTGGAGGAACAGTTCTATCTCGCCTGGCCGGCGCTGCTTGTGCTGGCGGCATGGCTGCGCCCCGGCAAGCGCGGCGCGATCCTGGTGATCGGCATTGCCGGCCTCATCTCGTTCGCCGTCTGTGCCTGGCTCACCACCATGGCGCAGCCCTGGGCCTTCTATTTCTCGCCGCTGCGCGCCTGGGAATTCGCCGCCGGCGGGTTGGCGACCATGCTGCCGCAAAAATTCTGGCAGGACCGCCCGCTTCTCGCGGCGCCGCTGGCATGGCTCGGCCTGGCGCTCATCGCCGGCGCCTATCTCTCCTTTACCGAGGACGCCCCCTTCCCCGGCTTCATGGCGCTGATGCCGGTGGCTGGAACCGTGCTGTTGCTGCTGGCGGGAGCGGCCGGCGTCAGGAATGGCCCCAGTGCCGTCCTGGCGCTGCCGCCCCTGCAGTGGGTCGGCAAGCTCTCCTACTCGCTCTATCTCTGGCATTGGCCGGTGATCGTCTTTGCCGCGACGCTGGTGCCCGAGCTTTCGCCGCTGCAGCGGCTCGGCTGCATGGCGCTGACGCTGGTGCTGTCGCTGTTTACCTACCACTTCATCGAAAACCCGATCCGCCGCAACGGCTGGCTGATGGCCAATGCGGCGCGGGCGCTGGTGCCGGCCGTCCTCCTCACCGGCACCGGCGTCGCAGCCGCCTATGCCAATGCCAGGCTTGTCGTCCACGATCTCGATCCGCAGCAGCGCAGCATCGCCGCCAGTGCGGCGCGCCCCTCCACTGCCCGAGAGGCCGGCTGCGTTCTCAGCTATGAGACGGTGACGCCAAAAGCCTGCATGTTCGGGACCCAAACCGCCGGGCGCACGATTGCGCTGTTTGGCGACTCGCATGCCGACCACTGGTCGACGCCGCTGATCGAGGCGGCTGAGAAGAACGACACCAAGGTCGTCACCTGGCTCAAATCGTCCTGCCGGGCCTCGCGGATGACGGTCTGGGTGAGCAAGCTGAAACGCGACTACACCGAGTGCGATCAGTGGCGCGAGCGATCGATCAGGCAGATCATCGCGGCACGGCCGAGCCTGGTGGTGATTTCGGAGATCGCGCAGACGAGTTTGCGCAAGATGTCGGTCGGCATGCAGATGCCCGAAAGCCGGGATGCCGACGCGCGGGCTGGCCTGCGCGCGACGCTGGAAGCGTTCAGCAAGGCCGGGCTGAAGGTCGCCTTCATCCGCGACGTGCCGTTCAACGACGACCATGTCGACACCTGCGTGGCGCGTGCGCTGTGGCGCGGGCAGACGCCGTCCATGTGCGACCAGAAGCGGACTGAGGCCGCCAACGACGCCGGCGCGGCGATGGAGCGCGACATCGTGCGCGCCATTCCCGGCGCCAGCTACATCGACCTGACCAGCCAGTTCTGCGACCAGAACACCTGCCACGCCTTCATCAACGGCAAACTCGCGTACCGCGACCGCCACCATCTGGCGACGCCGTTTGCGGAATCGCTGGAGCCGGTGGTGGAGAAGGCGCTGTTCTGATGCATGTCGCCCAAAAGTGTGCAGCGGTTTTTGGGACAACGACATGCATGGAAACAAAGACTTAAAGGGCGTCGACTGAAACCGTTCAGTGCGGCGGGCTTTAAGGCGTTAGATGAGAACAGCGGGGGCGCTGGCGGCCTGACCTTTCTGCTCGAGGGAGAGGTCACATTGCTCCGATCCGTCCCCTCCCGGATCGGGCAATGCGGGTGGGAGGTGCTCTCCAGGCTGGAACACCTCTCACCCGGCTCCAGCGTTGTCGGCGGCCAATATCCGAACGCCAGGCTGGCCACGCCGGAGGGAGCCTATGCGCCGGTTTCCTTCGTCACCTTCACCTCAACGGTCATCCCCAGGAAACTCGAGGCACTGCCGGAGTAGCTTCCAGAAAGCGGTATGGCTTGCCCGGGATGCCTGGCGACGGCCACCCTGATCAGATCCCGGTTGCCGACAATGCCATTGGTGGGATCGAACTCGACCCAACCGGCGCCAGGCAGGTAGACCTGGCACCAGGCATGCGTCGAGCCTCCGCCGCGGATTTCGGTACTGTCGCGGCTCGGCACATAGACGTAGCCGGTCACGAAGCGGGCAGCAAAGCCGAGCGAGCGAACCGCCTCCATCATGAAAAGCGCAAAGTCCCGACATGTGCCTTTGCGCAGATGCAAGGTCATCAGCGGCGGCTGCGTCCCGGTTTCGACCCGCCGGGAATAGACGAAGCTCTCGTGGATGGCGTAGCAGAGCGTCATCAGCAATTTGCCGGTCTCGGTGTGTCCCGTGGCACTGACAAACTGGCGCGCCCATTTGCCGACCTCGTCGCCGTCGTCGAGATGATGGCGCTCCATGGTCTGAGCGAGGTCGGCCGCCTCGTCGGGATCGTAGGAGAATGGATAATTCAGCGCGGCCTCATCGATGCGGAAATCAGGCGCATGCTGCGGCGTGTGATCGAGCCGGATGTCTGTGGCGAAACGGAGTTCCTTGGCCGAACCCTCGAAATCGATCACCGCAACGCAATTGCCAAAAACGTCATGGATCCAGCCAACCGCCTTCGGTTCGGGGTCCACGGACAAAGCATGGTCCAGCAGCCGCTGATCAAAACTGTCGCGCGGCCGACACATCACCCGATGCTCGCCAAAGCTCACGGGCTGGCGATAGCGATAGACGGTCGTGTGCTTGACTGAAAAAATCGGCATCGGCATCCGTCGGCAAATTCAATTGCGGCGCGATCATATAGTGTTTTGGGGGTGCAGCCGATGGGGCGGGTTTGGGGGGCATGCGCGGAGTGTTTTCGCGCAGGCGACCCTCGCGCGATCGGATGGCGCTGGCGCCGTTCCTAAGGCGCGAACGTCGGCCTCTGACAGCCTGTTAATGTGCAACCTGGGAAGCTGCCGACATCAATTCCTCGGGATTCGGTGCCCTGAACGTATTGAGGCCATCCTCCAGAACTTCAGTGAAGCTCCAGCGTACAACGCCCCCTCGGTCGATAAGGAACTGACCGACAAGCAGCTCCTTGGCGGAAGCCATCATTTGCTGATCGGCTTCCATAATCTCATACCCCTCCTTCTTGTTGAGAAACTCGTCCATTGCCATGGGGTCCATAGGCTCGGGCAACTCGCCCGGGAGATGGATCCGGATCCCCATGACCTTGTCCATCCCGAGCTCGCGCAATCCGAAAGCACGGTGTGAGGCCCGCTCCGGGTCGGATGCGGCGAGAAGGTCGGGTGCCGGATGGTAACGGAAATAGAGCCGCGCCCGCTCGACCGGCGTATTGACCACCGCCAGGCATTCGACGCCTCTCTCACGCAGGGCCGGCTCGAGTTGCGCCATTGCCGCGACATTGCGCCGACAGAAGGCACAGTGCAGGCCTCGAAACAAACCGATCAACAACGGGCTTCGGCCTCGAAAATCGTCCAGCGCGATTTTGCCTTCGCGGGAGATCGCATCGAGCACAATATTCGGCGCCCGGTCGCCCGGCTGCAGTGGGCGGTCGACACTACTCGTGGACATGGACAACCTCCTCGCCCCGGATAAGCACACCCAGCGTTTCGGAGTTGAGCCCGTGCCGGGGCGCCAAGACAAAAAAGCTTTCGACCTCTGCCATTTTGCCGAGGTCGAGATTGCGTGCACTGCAAGCGCATCATAACACAAAAAAAGCATCTGCGGGTCGCCCGTTTCGCAAGCCGTCTCGAGTGCTGCGGTAAACGGCGGGTCGTCTCATCCGCGCCATGGGACAACACAACGGCCCATCATCCCCTCGAACCCATCCGCCAAATTCGCCGCCGCCTCCACCAGCATGGAGCGCACGCTTCTCGGGCGGCCGGGCGTCGGGTTGGCGTCGAGCAGCACTGGCTGGCCCCGGTGGATGACGAAATCGAACTTGCCGTAGTCGAAGCCGAGTTTTTGGCGCAGAAGGCGCATCTCGTCGGGCACCGGCACCGGCTCGCGCCTTATCGTCTCGGAGGCTTTCACCACGGCGTTGGGCGAGACATAGCGCGCGCAGCGTTCGCGGGTCCCGCAGAACACCCAGATGCGGGTGCCGAAACCATCGGCGACGATTTCCGGGATGAATTTTTCCACCACCAGATCGGGCCGTTCGAGCAGCTCGGGAGGCACGTCGCCACGCGCGGCGAAAACCTCATAGCGGGGCATTTCGCGCGCGCCGGGAAAGGGCATTTCGCGACCATGGCGCGCGGCGCGCAGATTGAAGCGAGCTTCGGGCAGGCCGTGGTGGTTGAGGTTGCTCTTGACGATCACCGGCCCGCGCCAGCCGTCACCGTCGCGCAGCAGCGCCTGGCTGATGCGGCGCTTGGAAATGTCTGAGACAGCAAGGTTCAGACAGAACGGAAAGCGGGCGGCATAGTCGACATAGGCTTGCGGCACGATGGTGGCGTCGACATGCAGGATGGCGAGATCGGCATCGGGCGGTTGCGACAGGCCGCAAAGCCGCCTCACTCGGTGGCCGCGCCGCTTGAGCTCGGCCAGGATGTCGAACAGCATGTACGGGCTGTCGCGCCGGCGCAGCGGGTGCCACGGCGTCTGGAACCGGTCATATTCATGCGTGACCACAGCGATGTGCGCCACGTGTGCTCCCCCAAGCGGCGACGCGCATATTCAAACGGTTTTGGTGGGATCGCAAGGATGGGTGCCGGCGGGGACAACCAAGCGAAAAGCGCTGCACCCACCACGCTTGCAAATCTCCACCCAGATGCCATCTAGATCTCAGGCGCGCAGCCGGTGCGCACCTAGCCACGGAGAACAAGATTTTGACGCAGCGAAGCGGCAGTGCGGACCTGCCGCTGCATGGCGGGCGGGTGCCGAAATGGTTGGGCGATCGTATGACACGGCTGGGCGCGGTGCTGTGCGAGGCGATCATCCATCACTATGGCCGCGACGAGCTGTTGCGGCGGCTGGCGCATCCCTTCTGGTTCCAGTCCTTTGGCGCCGTGATGGGCATGGACTGGCACTCCTCAGGCATCACCACCTCGGTCGTCGGCGCGCTGAAGCGCGGGCTGAATTCGATGTCGCGCGAGCTCGGCATCCATGTCTGCGGCGGGCGCGGCGTGCATTCGCGCAAGACGCCGCAGGAACTGACGGCGATCGGCGAGCGCGTCGGCATCGATGGCGCGGCGCTCGCCACCGCCAGCCGCCTGGTCGCCAAGGTGGACAGCGCCGCCGTGCAGGACGGTTTCGACCTTTATCTGCACGGCTTCATCGTCACCGACGACAGCCGCTGGGTGGTGGTGCAGCAAGGCATGAACGGCGACAGCCGCCAGGCGCGCCGCTACCACTGGCTGTCGGAAGGGCTGACCAGCTTCGTCGACCAGCCTCATGCGGCGATCGAGGGCGAGGCCCAGGGCGAGATCGTCAACCTGACCGACCACCGCGCCGAGCCGTCGCGAACCGGGCAGCTCGAACTGTTGAAGACCATGAGCCCGGAGCGGATCCTGGACGAGCTTGCCGTGCTGGAGCCGCCGTCGAAAGTACCGCCTGCGAAACCCGCGGCTCAGCCGATGCTGCCCAACCTCGTAATGCCGGCGCATCACGACGTGCGCGAGAGCGACATCGTCATGCACCGGCTGCACGGCAACATTTCCGCCGCCATCGAAAGCGGGCCGGCCAATTTTCCCGAACTGCTGCTGGTGCCCGGAGTCGGCGCGCGCACCGTGCGGGCGCTGGCCATGGTGGCCGAAGTGGTGCACGGCGCGCCTTGCCGCTTCTCCGACCCGGCGCGCTTCTCGCTCGCCCATGGCGGCAAGGACCGGCACCCCTTCCCGGTGCCGCTGAAAGTCTATGACGAGACGATCGCGGTGCTGAAATCAGCCGTCGGCAAGGCCAAGCTCGGCCGCGAGGAAGAGCTCGGCGCGCTGAAGCGGCTGGATGGCGAAGCGCGGCGGCTGGAGCGCTACGTCACCGGGCCGAGCCTGAAAGAGATCGTCGCCGGCGAGTTCGACCAGTCGCATCTGCTTGGCGGGCGCAGTGTGTTTGGGTGGGAGAAGGCGCCGGAGGTTGGCAAGAAAGGCGTCTAGAGCAGCTTCAGAGATTGATTCACTGAACCGTCCCAACTGCCTGTTTCTATACGTTCCCCTGCTGGTTCACATGCCGATTGGCGGCTGGGGTGGCGAAGGGTTCAAAAATCGAGGGATGATGCCGACAGGTGGCGACGGTGGCTACCCTCATCCCGTATGCACCGCGCGCAGGGGCCGTCACTCTCGTAAAAATTATGGAACGAGGTCGCGCCCAGGGGGTTATATTAGATCACCTTGAACAGGAGGCAGCCATGAGAAAGCTCCTGCTTGCTTCGATTATCGCCATCTCCGCAGCGGCGGCGATGGTTGCCCCGGCGAATGCCGGCGGGCGCGTCGTCATCGGCATCGGTAACGGCTACTATGACGATTACTACAATGGCGGATATCGCGACTACTACGGCGATCGCTTCGCTCCTCGCCCCTACTATCAGTATGACGTCTACGATAACAACTACAGGTATCACCGGTACCACAGGTACCACAGGCATCATCACCGCTGCCACATAGAGTTGGTCAAGCATTGGCGCCATCATCACAGGATCGTTGAGGAAGTCCGCGTTTGCGAGTGGTGATCCCGATAGCGTAAACCGGTCCGGCCGGCATTTGCCGGCCGGCCGCTTTTGCCTCTTAGCCGACCGCCGGCCTTATCGTGGCTTGCGCATCAGCATCATCCCGTAATGCACCGCCAGCAGATCCAGCCCGACCTTCAGCAGCTTCACCACCACATCGCGTCCCTCGCCGGTACGCTCGGCAAGCGCCTTCACCGACTGGCCTTCGAGGCAGATGTTGCGGACGGCGTCGGCCAGTTCCCAATGCGCCAATGCGGCACTGGCGCCGGCATGGGCGCGACCGGCGTTGAGCACGCGGTCGGGAATGCCGCCATTGATGCGCCCGCCGTCGACGCGCTCTTCCCACGGCATCGGCTTCAGCCCCTCGCGCGAGGCGCGCTCGAAATCATCGCGAAAGCGCTGGCCGGCCTCGCGCTGCTGGCGCGTCAGCGAGGTGATGCCGACAAGCGGATCGACATTGCGCAGCCGCACGACACCACCGGTCGCGGTGTAACCGCCATTGGAAACCTCGTAGACGCGCCGCGCCTCCTCGGTACCGACGCTGAGCCGCTTGCGTCCGAATCGATCATCCTTCAGGGCGAAATCATGGCCGATCTCGCGACGAATGCGCACCTGCTCGGCTTCGTCCCTGGGCAGTTTTGGCGGCTTTGCTTTCTGCGCGGTCTTTTTGCTCATCGATGGTCCTTGTGAGGATTGGGTTGTTGGGCCTTCAAGGTTGGAGATCCTTCGCGCCCCCCTCTGCCCTGCCGGGCATCTCCCCCACGAGGGGGGAAATCAGATGTCACGTCGGCTTTCGCCAATCACCATCGCCGCAAGGAAGGCAGCGTGGGCGGTGCTGTTAATTTCCCCCCTTGTGGGGGAGATGTCCGGCAGGACAGAGGGGGCGCTGTCCCGCTAACTTGGCTGCCCATCGCCTCGTCAACTTATTGGCGCCGATACGTTGCGCTTGGCGATCGGCTCACGGCGAAACTGGTGCTTACACCACCTCCACCACAGGCCGGTGGAAGCGCGCCTGATGATATTCGCAATAGCTTTTCAACGCCCTTGTGCGCAGGCCGCAGCACAGCATGTCCGGCGCAGGGCGGCTGCCGGGAGCATCCTTCTCGGGATCTTCCTCCAACGTCAGGTCGAGCGGCGCGCGGCAGCGGTTGAACAGGCAGTCGATGAAGCGCATGGCGGCGACATGCGGCTGGCGACCGATGGCGGCGGGGCGCGGCGCCGGCATCTTGAAGCGATAGATTTCGCCGTCGACCATCAGCCGCCCTTCGCCCGGGATCGAACGCGCCGGCCGGGCCGGCGGAAGGGGCTTGGCTGGCGCCTGCCTGGCCGGCTTCGCGGGCGGCCTGATCGACTCGATTCGGTTCGAAACTTCGACTTGCCTTGCGGGCTTGTTCGGCTGCACCGGCGGATTCTTCCTCGCGGTGTTCTCGTTGGCCGCACTCGCCCTTGCCGCATTCTTCCTGGGCCGGCCGCCGGATCGGCCGCCCTTGGGATTGGCAAAACCGATGGTCTTCAGCGCGGCGTTGCGGTGGACGATGCCGATGATGGCGTTGCGCGAGACCGTGCTGCCGCGCAGCGCCGTGAAGCGGACGGCGATACGGGTGGCCGACAGGCCATCCCTGAGCCAGACGGCAATCTCCTGCAATTCGGTCTCGGTATAGGCAGTCATGTCGGATCCATTGATTTGCGCGCAAAGGCAGGCGCTCGGCCTGAGGGCCAAGGCAAAGGTTCAGAACGTCGGGTTTGGTGTCGTCAGGCGGTGCTGGCGGCCGGCAGGGAGCCGGCGAGATGCTGCAATGCAGCTTCCGCTGCCGCTTTGGTGAGGGCGGAAACCGCCCTCCCCGTCAGCCGGTCAAACAGGATGACAGTGCCGTCTTCCGTGCGGATACAGGAGATGCCCTGCCCGCCGGAAGCAGCCCTTGGCGCACCGGCGGCGCCATCAGGCAAAAAGGTGGCCGGAGCCGGGAGAGGAGCGGCTCCGGCCGTTCCGATCGCCAGGGGGAGGCTGACCGGATCCGGGGCAAAAGCCCCGGTTGGCGTCCGGACCGGGGAGGAGGACGGCGCGGACGATTGGAGAAAGCTGACGATGCCTGCGGAAACGCTTGCGGTTTGTTTGATCATGCGCTAAGCGTACGATATGTACGAAACGTACGCAAGCGAAATCGTACGTATTGGACGATAAATTTCAGGCAATTTGTACGATGCAGGAACCGAGGCACAGATTGCAGCAGGCACGGGCGGAGGCGGGTTATGCCTCGCCAAGCGACGCCGCGCGGGCATTGCGCGACATCAACAAGAACACGTTGATCAGCCACGAGAACGGCAACCGGCCGCTGTCGCGCAAGGCGGCGGAGAAATACGGCCGCCTGTTCGGCGTCGACCCCGGCTGGCTACTGTTCAATGGCGAGAGCAGCAGCCATTCGGGCGGCCATTTCGGCTTTGACGAGGCGGGCCGGCAGATCCCGATGCCGTCGCTGGCCACGGTCGACGTGCCCATCGTCTCGTGGATCAGCGCCGGCGAACTCGGCAGCCAGGACATGGTGGTCAATCTCAGCGACTATCCGACCATCCCCACCACCGATCTCGAGCAGGGCCAGTGGATTGCGCTGCGCGTCGACGGTCCGTCGATGAACAAGATCTCGCCGCCGGATTCGATCATCTTCGTCAATCTGCGCGACAAGCGGCTGGTGACCAATGGCTGCTACGTCATTTCCGACGAAAGCGGCCAGGCCACCTACAAGCGCTATCGCCCCAACGAGAACCCGCCCTTCCAGCCGGCCTCCTACATGGACATCCCGCCGCCGGCCCTGGAAGGCGCCATCACCATCATCGGCCGGGTGAAGCGCTCGATGATCGATATGTGAGGGCTAATCTCCCCCCTCGAGGGCAGGGCTATCGCATATGAGTTTTTACGAAGAAGACCCCCACCCTAACCCTCCCCACAAGGGGGAGGGAACGCTGCCGCACGCCCTGTTTGTCTCCGCCCTTGCATCCAGACCTCAGTAATTTGCCAAGATCAGCGCCAGCAGGG
>NZ_JBWLUY010000022.1:0-62223 GCF_057784295.1 Mesorhizobium sp. CNPSo 4688 | reverse complement strand
GGAAAAGGGCGACGGCTTCACCCTCGGTATCAAAGGAGTGCTGTATCGTGCGGCCGGTGGTTCCAATCCGGCCCCAACGCCGGACCAGGCAGGTCTGGCCGAACAGGGTCTCCTCGATCGACAGTGCATAGAAGCGCGCCATGTTCCGATCCGCGTCGCGGCGTTCGATACAGAGGCGATAGAGCTGCGCGATCATTGCGCACAGAATCGCGCAGCCGGACGCGCGTCCAATGAATGGTTTGAATCAGCAGACGTGGATCGATTCACTCTGGTGATGGATGGAACCGAACGTCAGTCGTTCGACAGCGTCTCTGATGATCCCTTCCCGCAAAGATGCAGCCAATCCTTGTTGGGCCGTGTCGTGCGCGGTCTGTAGTAACGATCGACGCTGATCACCGCGTAGAGCGCTAAATTTTGCCCTACAATTTGCCGATCAGCCGTTGGCGGCTGCTGTGTTCCCGCGCCCAAGCCATGTCAAGCGTCGGCCCGAGCAGATATGTGCGTGGCCGAGGCGTTGAAAGCGGCGAATGTCCGAACTCATGCTGCGACAGTCGCTCTGTTGAAGGCCCCAGCATTTTGCCGCGGACGCACGCTTACATTGTCGATCAGCCGGGTTTGTCCGAGCCAGCTGGCGGCGAGGAGTCGTGCGGGACGGTCGAGCGCTGCCATTGGCATTAGGTCTTCCTCGGCACGCAGTTCGAGATATTCCACTCGCTCAAAACCCGCAGCAAGTATGGACTGGCGCGCGACGGCAAGAATGGGTGCAACGGGGTCTCCGTCTGTCAGTTGCTCGCTGGCCTCCCGAAGGATTTCGGCCAGTCGCGGTGCTGCCTGGCGCTCGGCTTCGCGTAGCCGCGCATTGCGGGACGACATCGCCAGTCCATCGCTTTCGCGCACTGTCGGACATGCGACAATCTCGATCGGAACGTCGAGGTCGCGCACGAGTTGGCGCACCACATGCAACTGCTGGAAGTCTTTCTCGCCGAAGAAAGCGAGGTCGGCGCCGGACTGCAGAAAAAGCTTTGTCACGACTGTCGCCACGCCATCGAAATGACCGGGCCGGAATGCACCGCACAACCCCTCGCTCACCCCGCTCACGGATACTGTCGTGACAAAGCCCTTCGGATACATGTCCAACGCATCCGGTGCATAGAGGACGATGTGGGCTCCAACCGGCGCCAGCTTCGCAGCATCGTCATGTTCAGTACGTGGATAAGCTTGGAGATCGGCAAGGCTGTTGAATTGCTTCGGATTGACGAACAGCGTTACGATCACGCGGTCGGCCTTGGCGAGGGCTGCTCGCACCAAGCTGAGGTGTCCGTCGTGAAGGGCACCCATGGTTGGAACCAGGGCAACCCTCGAGCCCTCTCGGCGCCACGCGGCTACGATGCTGCGCAGTTCCGCAACTGTGCGAAGGATGGGAATGCTCACGCCGACTCTCCTCTTCTACCCGCCTCGCGCCGCCAACGAGATGGGTCGTATCGGTGCTCGTGCCGCCTGCGCACTTTGCACTCGCCGCACCTCGACTTCGCCCCGAGACGGGCCGGGCCATCTCAAGGTCCTTCCGGAACGTCAGGCGATGATGCATTTGCCACATTTTTGTGCAAGTGCGAAGAGAAAATTGCAACGCACAATAATTTGCCGACGACGCTCTCTCGTCGGGGTCCGGCCGCGAATGTCCTCTAGGAAGTTCGCCAGTTTCGGCGCCGGTTGACAGGGCGCTATTGCGCCGGTTTGGCACGGTTGAAGGAGGAAACATCGGCAGGACTAACTCTGTCTCCCGACCTAGCTCCCCCTTTCCAGTTTTGAGTTCGCGCCGAATGCGTTCGCAAGGCCTCTAACGCGCGACGATCGCTCGTTGGACTATGCGTCTACGCTCAGGCCTTGGCTTTGCGTCTCGTCGCGGGTTTCTTGGTGGGAGCAGGTTTCCTGCCCAAGCCTAGCGATTTTGCCAAAGCCGAACGGGTCGCCGAATAACTCGGCGCGACCATGGGATAGTCCTTCGCCAAACCCCATTTCGCCCGATATTCATCAGGGGTCAGCCCGTGACTGGTCGCAAGATGGCGCTTAAGGGACTGGTATTTCCTGCCGTCCTCGAGACTGATGATGTATTCCGGAAACACTGACCTTTTGGGATTAACTGCCGGCTTCGGGGCGGGCTCTGCTATGGGAGACGACTGGCCAATATTAGACAATGCCGAATTCACGCTCGCGATCAAATCCGGTAATCCGGACACTGGAACCGCGTTTTTCTGGACATAGGCGGCAACGATATCTGCAGTAAGCTCGATCATATTATTGCTTGGTTCCCCAGGCATCATTGTGCTCCTTCAATCCCCACATTCTCATATCCGTCAAAGGGGACGATATGCGCCCAACCTATGCCAGCTGAATTTTCTACAACCAAGCCAGCTATTAGAAATTTCTGCGCGACAGTATTGGGCAAATCGATTGTTCGTTTCGCGGCATAGAGGAAAGGCGCCAAATCAGTTCGCGTGTAGGGGCGTACACCGGGAGAATGCTGCATTGCCACATCTTACGAAGTATTTCCCCATCTATATGAAGTTCCCTGAAGGAGGGCCGATAATGTCAGCAAAGAAGAGATGCGCAGACAGGTATCGGTACATCACGGGAAAATGCGCGCCCGCGACGCGGTGCGCAACCTTCAGTCGAGTGCTTTGGCTAGTGGCTACGGGCTACAAGGCTGAGGCTTGATCGGCATGTCACGACGGTGGAGGCTAATTAGGGAGGGTCTCCTCCCAATTGGCTTTATGTCCTTTGATCTCCTCGCCGATCACGACTCCTTGGCCAGTTGATGCCATGTAACGAAGCTCGAATAAAGCAGAGGTGATGGGGGCGGCACGATGATCATCCTCGTTATCGGCTGATCGGGATTCGTGGGTCACGCCATCGTGCGGTCTCTGACGGGCAATAGGTACAGGCTGACGCTGCTGTACAGGGGCAACCGCCCCGTCAAGGGGACCGGGCAGCTCGGGGCAGTACGAGGCGGCGGTGTTGCGCGCGGTGCTGGAAGGCCGCGCCTTCGACGCAGTGGTCGACACCAACACCGGCTTGCCGAATTGTGCTTCAAGCCACCTGGGGCGTTTTCATGACAGAAGAAGCCGACAACAATATCGACACCCCCATCGAGCTCACCGCGGAAGTCGTGTCGGCCTATGTTTCCAACAATCCGGTCCCGGTGGGCAATCTTCCTGCCTGATTGGCCAAGTGCACGCAGCACTCAAAGGGACGATCAGCAACGCTTCTGCAGAAATGCCGAAGACTCTTGAGCCTGCGGTGACGTCGGGCGCGGCTGTTTTCGCAGACATAGCGGGAGAAGCGCTCTTATGCGAGCGGCGGGGATAATCGCCCGCTGGCGAGGCAATGAAATGCCAATACGGAAAAAGCCCGGCGCGGGGGCGCAACCGGGCTTTTCCCTTTAGCCGCACGACAGTCGCGCCTACGTGATTTCGGCATCGACGACTCTAAAGCTAGATAGAAATTCTGAATAAACTGTTGCCGGCTAAAGCCGCCGCGCAAGCAATGAAAGAGGGCAAGGCTCATCAAGCTCTCAGAGCAACGCGCCGTACACCAGCGCCGGCTTAGGCGCTGGCCGGCGGGCCTCCCTGCGGCCCTGTACGCTATGCCATGGACAAAGGGGGACCTTCGATGACCAGGATGCTGTCTGACATGCTCGCCACGCTCAATGTGGCGTTAGCGGTGATCATCACGATTGGCGGCGGTGCCGTCGACTGGGTTAGGTTCCACGACGATGGTGTCAGTGGTGTCGCCGGGCTTGTCGGCATGATGCTCGGCTTGCCCATCGGCTTCGTCGTCGCCGCGTCAGCATGCGGCACGCTGACAACGCTGATCCTGATCGAAAACCATCTGCGCAACGTGCTGGCAGTCGAGCGAGATCGCGCATGAGGGCAATAGGATCGAACGCACGTGCATTACGACCCCGGCCTGCCTGAACCGACGAACCCGCGCTCTGGCTTGGCACCCGCGATCGCGCGTTCGAAATGCTTGAGGATCTTCTCCGCGCAGCAATCTCACAGGGCTACGACTTCGTGCCGCTGTCGCCCAAACTGGTCGCAAAGCTGGTCGACGACAAAGCGGGAGCCAGCGGGCCTCCGGTGCGAGACACGATCCTGGGCCAGGTGCGGAGTCGCGCTCCACTTCGACTTGGCACGCCCGTCGTCCTACATGCTTCTTTTCCAAAGGGTTCTCGGTAGCCGGTTGGAGGTCGTCAGGCATGTTGACGGCACAGCACGGGCCAGACAGTTTCGCGGGAGCAGAACCCGACCCTCTTTCAACTGCTTACCTCGCTCAAGGCGAAAAGCGGAGTCGCACCGTCCTTGGCGTTGTTCTCGAAACGGAAGGCCAAAGGTTTCTAACCGGACACACTCTTGAGATAGGCGATAACGTTTTTGACGTCGTCGGGATTCTTGAGGCCAGGGAACCCCATTTTGTTCGCCGGCACTTTCGCCTTGGGATTTGCCAGATATTCCATCAGGTTCGGCTCATCCCATACAAGGCCCGCAGCGCCCGCATCCTTCATGGCTTTCGAATAAGAATAGACAAGGACGGTCCCCGCTGTCCGGCCCACGACGCCTTTCAAGGATGGCCCAACTCTGTTTGCTTCGGTATCAGCGCTGTGGCAGACAATGCACTTTTTGAAGACCGCCTTGCCTCCTTCGATATCCTGGGCCTGGGCGACCGGAGGCAGTAACGCCAAAACCATTGTGGCACCGACGAACAGATATTTCACGCAGGAACTCCCCCCTCTTCTCCTAACCTTGTCAAGCGTGATGTTGTAGTTGAGGCTGTTTCGGATCGCCACGATCGGTGCAAGCCCTCCAGGGCGTCGTTTGAGATTTTCAAGCGGACTGCCTTTTTTTCCTAAATCGTTGACGAATCGCTCTAACTCAGTTTTCCGCATAACGAATTCGTGCCTTTGCTCGATGTTGCCAAACTATCCATCTCGCTCTCACAAGCGATCGGATGATGGTTCCGTGAACATGCAAGCGCCGTACCAAACCTCAAAACGCTGACTTTGCGCGATGCCTAACAGTACGCATTGTCAACTTCCCGATCTTTGGGTTGCGAATCGACAATTTGCCGGTTGCAAAGTTTTGTCTGGTCAGAGAATTTGCCAGAGTGGTGGCAATCATGCGGCAGCGAGGATTTCGAACTGCTCGGCGAGAGACGGGTTCGGATTGAAGGCGTGCCGCGCCTGTCGTTTGCACATCGTGTGACCATCTCGATGCCGGACAGGGTGACCGCGGCGGCGTGCGTCGATTTGAAACCGAGCATCGGCCGCACCCGGCGCTTGATGCGCCGATGATCCTGGGATCGGCTCGACCGGCGCTGGGAGCAATCCTGCAATCGACTTGTGGCATCGCAGGAAAGGATGGCTTCCCGGTTGGTCTGACTGCCGTCGATGACGGCGGATCGGGACGGCCATGGCGTGCCAACGCTTTTGTGCAGAAACGCTTGGCGGCCGGCAAATCCCGGTATTCACTGAACCAGAACTCGACGGTGTCGCCGACGCTGTCGATGGCGCGATAGAGGTACATCCATCGCCCGCGCGCTTTGATGTAGGTCTCGCCCGCGCGCTTTGATGTAGGTCTCGCCCGCACGCCATCTGCCGGTCACGGCGCGCTTGCACCGGTTGAAGCGTTCCATCAGCAGCGGCGCGAAATGAACGACCCAGCGATGGATCGTTGAATGATCGACCCTAATGCCACGCTCCGCCATACCTGGTGTGTCCGCCACGCGAATGATGCAACCTGATGCTCAAGGAGGCGCCGTAGATCATCAGCAGCGATGGTCCGCGCATGGTCAGATGGCCAGTACAGGGGCAAAACCGCCGCCTAGTGTGCGGAAATTTGTAGTCTGGCCCTGGTATAGGCGGGCAGCCGCGAGGAGGACCTGGCCATCATAAGTATAAAGCCGCACGTCCATCTTGCGCGGCGTGGGCGCGCCATCGATCTCGATCATGCGCTGCCCTGGTGCAGCAAATGCCTGGGCCACATAGCCACCACGGGCGATCTCGGCCCACACCCCCTTCGTCACCTTGTCGCCGCGGTAGACCGCCTTGCTGCCGTGGCCGGAGAGCGGCTTGAAGAACATGTCCTTGCGGAATTGCCAGGCGGCATCCGAATTGTCGGGCGTGACCAGTGTGGTCCGCGGAATGCCGGCGAGCCGCGAGCGCATCTCCGGAGAAAGGCCGAATGCCTCCAGCGCTGCCGGATCGGAGAACAATGTCAGATTGCGCTTGCTAGAAAAGAGCGCATGGTTGTGCGGATTGGGCGTGAGCACCACGGCGCCGTCCTGATAGGCCGCTCTGAGCGCGGCATGCTCCGGCCAATCAAGCGCAAAATCGACCAGGCGATTGTAGACTAGGTCAATCTCTTGTCCGTCGAGCAGAAGCCTTCCGCCATCATATTTCAGCTCACTCGCGTTCCCGATCATCGCGTCCATGCCGTGCTTCAGCAATAGCTGCCGGGCCAGCACGAATTCAGGATAAAGATACTGCTCCGTAGGCTGATCATCGACGATCGCGATCCTTCGCGGCGAACCGGCTCCGCGCTGCCTGCGCCATTCGCTCTCGAACATCGCGATGACGCTGGTTTCGAAGTGATCGTCCCTTGTGCCAATCAGCGCCCGGTCGACCACGGAGCAGCAAGCCTTCTGAGCTCTGGCCAGCAGGGCATTGAGGAAAGCCCCGCCGGCGTTGGTGTTGACCTCAATCAGCTTGGGACCTTGATCGTCGAGGTGGAAGTCGTAGCCCATCAGCGCGCCGACCGGTCCAAAGTCCCGTTGCGCAATTGCGGGAGCCCAGGAGAGAACCCTTTCGCGGTAAGCTGGCAACTTTGCTGTCGCCTCGATGGCGATCACGATTCTCTGCATCTCGTCGAGGGCGGACACGGCAAGGAAGACTGGAACATTGGAAAACAGATGCGGCCGCGACGCCATGAATGTTTCGCAGAAACCAGGCTCGCCGGCTTCGTGGTCCAGCGCCGCCCAAAGTTTGGCCCGGTCGAGCGTGATGCAGAAGCATTTGAGGTTGAGCCGCCCCGACAGGGACGTGCTCAGATCCACCACGCCGGAGGCCTTAAGCATGAACGTATCTCCTCTGAACGGCAGGCGGCGTGCAGCACGTTGGGGACGAGCGGACGCTCGTCGTCGCGGCCGGGAAACAACCATCGCTTTGGCCGAGCGAGCCGGTAAGCGCAAGCTAGGCCGTCAGCCAGCGAGGCTCATTGGCATAAGCGCAGCTCACCTTGCCGCCCGCACACGGGTCTTCACTTCGAGGTCACAGACCAGTTGTTGAAATTGAAGTTCTTTCCCCCCGGGGACGAGGTAATCTCGACGCCGTATTGGACGCTACCGACGTTTATGTCGCCGAAGTACCCCGTCGACTTGATCCACTGCAGGATACTCTTGATGTCCACTGTCCCGCTGTTGGTCTTAGAAGTGCGCAGCAATGAGATGACCTTGTGACCGTCGGGGCCTTCACCTTCAAACACGTTCCAAGTCGCTCCGCCTACATTGACATTGCTGTAGACCGGAATCGCCGCACCGGAAGGGGCATAATGATATGAAATGGGCTTAACGTTGCCGCTCCCGTCCGAGTTTCCGGTGTAGTTTGTCCAGAGCATTACCTCATGCTGGTTTGACCTGTCCCAGATATCGTAGGCGACATCCCAGGCGCCGCCAGTAGGAACCTCCTGATTGAAGCTCGAGCTCAGAGTGTTGATTGAACTGAGCGGTTTCCCGATACTAAAAGCCTCGTGCGGATAGCTTTTGATGCCCGGCGTATTAGGCTGGTTCGACCATACGCTCCACCGGTTGACGCCACTCACCGAAATCGTCTGAGGCCCAGGGCGCGGACCCCATACGTCGTTGTTCCAAGAGTAGCCATCGCGTGAAAAGCTTCCGTATGGAGCGCTCGAACTCCAAATCGGAGCCTGCGCCGATACAAGCGCGGCAGATGATAATGACCCGGCTTCATTCGCGGCCTGCCTAAATAGATCATGATCCTCCTGTGTCCGGACGTATCCCGGTGGGAACCCTTGCGCGCCAACACCGTTTATCCGATTGGAATTCATAAAGCTCTCCTTTCGATTATGATAACAAAGTCTCCTGCAGATCCGCCCAGCGGGTACCCTAGTTCAGCATAGGCGGCATTGGCATCTAGAGGCCGAGTGCGAATGCTAGGAAGGTTGGCTTTCGAGAAGCTGACGAGCTCAAGGAGAAAGGCGGAGCCGCGCCCGGGTTTGCCGTCTTTCGGATGACAACAGCCTGCTGAGACAGTGGCAACGATCCACTGGATACGAGCCTAGCAGTTTACGGAAAAATCCAAAGAATTGGGCGTTTGTTCTGTCGCGGGTGCCATTGTTGGGATGATTTGTTTGAGAGTTTGAAGCGCTTTGGCGGTCTGGACACCAAGTTGGCTACGCTGCAACCAGTTTGGGGATGCGGATCAGGTTGTAGGCGATCAGATTGAGTATGAAGTCGGTAGCGACCCGAGCGATGCCGCGATGTTTGGTCTTGCGCATGGTGTCGTGCTGCTTGCTCCAGCCGAAGATGCACTCGATCATCGCCCGACGCGATTGCGACATTCCATAGCCCGGATGCTGCCTGGTTCGTTGGTCGATGGCGCTGTTGCGGGTCTTGCCGGTTTTGGTGACGGCCTGGTTCTGCGTCACATGCGGTGTCACGTTGATGGCGCGAAGATTGGCCACATGATCGACCGTATCGTACGCTTTGTCCTCACGGGCCGTGATGCGGCAGCCGGCAGCTTTGCCTCTCGCCTGCCCCCACCGCGCATGCGCTGAAGGCACCCGCGGCTGCAAGCCAAACTATAGGTCGCATCCCCCAATTACCCCTCAGAAATCCCCAAGGATACTTTGGCGCTAATGTGCTTTGAGCGCAAGCTGGTTACGCCCAAGTGTGTAATCTTAGGCTCTTGGCCATGGCAGGAAATCGTCATCAAAGCCGTCTTGGCTAAAATAATCCAATGCCCTCGTGCCTTCTTCACTTTCGTGCAGGCCGCATCGATAGAGCAAGTTTTCCGATTACTTGGTAGGCTTGGCCGGATTTGGCTTCTAGGTCCTCGATGCGCTGCTTCATTTCGGCCTTGGCCACGTCTCACTTCCGCTAGCTTTGCGCTCGGCCCGTAGCCGCCGCTCGCGGGCCGCTGTCCAATAGCTTGGATCGCGATTGGTATGATCTAGCGCCTCGGGCTCCGCCTTTGCACTGATAAGCTTTAGGCCTGCCCTTCAAGATCGCAGCCATGCGCGCCTTGGATTCCGCCAGGTCTTCGAGCCGCGCGCCTACAATACGCGCGATCAAGGATCGAAAAACCCGCTGCCGGGAGGAGGTGGCAGCGGGCTCTATTTGAGAATGCAGCGCAAAAAGGCGTGCTGCCTTCAGCGTCGACCGTTCCATGGTGGGAGTGAATCGGCCGACAGGCAAAAGTATGGGCGAACGGAAAAATTGTGCAATGCACAAAAGGTTTATCGCTGCTGCAAAATTTTATCCGGAGGTTGCATCAGCTGGGGTCTCCGCGTTGACAAGGCCGGTACCTGATTTGGCAGCAGTGAATTCGCGAATCCCGGCTTCGGCGCTCCGAAGCCAAAGCGCGTTCCGGTGTCGCAACCGGGGGGGGCGCTTCTCTTATTTTGTGCGAGGTTCGGGCATCATTCCGCCACCCTGTTCATCCTGACAAGGCGTGCCGACGCAGGCGCGTCTTACGCTCCTCAGTCCAGTACGCCGGATCGCGATTGTTGACGTCTAGCGGCTCGGAGTCCGCCGGAGCGCGCTTTGCCGTTTGGCCTCTAATGCGGCTGTCCGCTTAGCTGCTCTCGCAGCGAGTTTGTCACGTGATGCCTGGCGCTTCTCCTCTAGGCGCCGTTCACGTTCGGCCGCATCTCGTTCCTTACGCAGCCGGCGCTTCTCATCGCGTTTTCGTTGGTTCGTGCGGAGAAGATCCTTGTAGGAAGCGTCCGAAGTAATGCAATCGCCCGGCCAGTGACAGGTTTGCTCTCGGTGGCAGGTGCCCGCATGATCTGCCAGATGTCGACAAGATCCTGCTCTGAGAACATTACGTTGCGTCCGTGAGTGGAGCAGCAGCCGTAGCGCTTGCCAATCTGTATATTCCCCCGCCGCGTCATCTTGAGCCGGCTGGCCGCTTCCTTTGCGGAGTAAATATTACCTAGTTGTGTTGGCGGAGGAATATCGTTCATTCATAAGGAATCCACAATGCCACTATGGAGTCAACCATTTGTTTTAACTCGGTAAATTGGTGAATGCGGTAGGCAAAGGCGGCCAACGAATTAGCCGCAGATGATATAGCATCAAGCGCTAGTGTAGCTTGTGGTTCCCATACCAGTTTTCGATTGGCGATCTAGGATCGATCTGCCGACCGAGCGACTTGAAGTGGGCGACGATCTCGGGCAGCAATGCATCTCGATCACCGAACTCGTCATCTATGCGCCGCAGCTCATCCTCTGCCGCTTCCTGCTCCCAGGTCTCACCGATCACATAGCCAAAGTCGCCGATGGCGCAGATCACAGCCGGCTTTAATCACCCTCTCCACAAAAGCCGGGACTTCGCTCGCCTTCATGAGCCTTTGCGTACGGGCCATTGCAATCATCTCCTTGTTACTGTTCGGCCGAAAAATTGCCAGAGCACCGCACGCTATGGCTACCTGTACAACTGCACAGGTTTCGGTAGAGATGAGGTTGAGAGCAGCCGTGATATCATGGCGCGCGCAGATTTTTTCGGCAGGTGCGTCTTATGGTGTGAATCGGCGGCAGCTACAGCTCCTGCCCCTTCGCAAGGAAAAGGACGCTAGGCCATGATATACGACGTCAAAGTCTCTGCTCGTAAGACAGAAAATCTGCGAGTGGCGGTCGAGCGCTGTTACATTATCGATGTGAACGACCTGGAAGAGGTGAACGCGAAAGCTATATCCCGCGCTCGCTAGGACGGTGATATCGACTTGGTCAAGGTAGTCCGCAAAACGCGCAGGGGTTTCTGAACCCACTGCGAGACGACACATAGCGAAAGTCGTCACCATTCAGCGGCGCCGACGCGGCAAGCGCTCCTAGAAGCCCGGTTTCGCCGGCCTTTTTGCGGTTATGGCAAGAGGCAAAAAAAAGCCAAAAAAGATAACAAAATCAAGTCTTATGGCGGAGCAGTTTTCGAATCTATGTATCTGCATTGAAATATCGGGTTTTGATCAGCTTCTTCCTGGACGCTCTCCCGTGTCGCGGCAGCAAGAAGCTAGGTGTTCCCTGACGGAATTAAGGTTATCGAGACCAAGCGGCGGAGCGCCGCTTGAACAGCGTCGCCAGATAAATTTTCGCCATAGCGACAGATATCCAAGGTGGCGCACAATCCTGCGAATTGTCATCCCCGTGACAACAATCGCAGCTCCAACCACGCTTGCGACCCCGATTTTGGTCGTGATATTCCAGGGTTCTCCGAACTGTATAAAATCCATGAGGCGAAAAACGGCACCTTGGACAAGGTAAAGCACTAGTGTGCTCTGACCAAGCTCCTCCGCGACAAAGCGAGCTAATCGAGTTGAATAGCTAGCTCTCCAGCATAGGAATATAAATTGCATAGCTACCGCAGACGCCGCTCCCGAGCCGGCGAACATTAGAAGCACTTGTTTCGCTGACTCTTCATCGTATATCAAACCAAGATTGTTGTAGACATAAGTATTTTTTCCCCAATGCAGAAAGCATATGAACGATGTTATCGAAAGAAAGATAAATAATGGTTGCTTCTTGAGCCAGATGACGCTGGTCTTCCACTCGATCGATTTGGCAAACAAGAAACCAAAGCAATAGAATGGATAAGTATATCGTACTAACGGAGCTATTGACCAGGTAACTGGCGCGAAAGCGACCACAATTGCAGATGCGCCTATGATCCACACCGGCAAGCGTTTGAAAGTCATAAGTAACTTAACGGCCACGAAGGAAGTGAATGCCGCCCAGATGAACCAGTACGTCCCAATTAATTCCCTTGAAAAATCCAACATTTCGCCGGTTAAATTATCCGCCCGCGAAATTACGGCGGCCTTCGATATCCAAATGAACGCGCACCAAAAAAACATTGGCAATACTAACTGCATCGCTCGATCACTGACACCTTGACGAAGCGATTTGCGCAGGACAGCTCCCAAGGAAAGATATCCGCTTATCGCCATAAATAGTGGCATGTGAAACATGTAGATCGACTTGAAATACGGCGACAACCAAAAGGTATCAGAGTCGCGATAAATCAGATATTGCAATAGGTGGCCAATTATAACCAGTATAATGAGCACGCCTTTGGCGAAATCAAAGCTTATGTCTCGGGATTTCGCCCCTTCTGGGCACGAGTCGCGCCCCGTCGCGCCCACCGTTATGTGATTAAGCATCAATCCGCCAGCCTATCTTTTTTCCGTCGTTACTTTCCGCTTTGGATCTAGTGGTTCGCGCGCGACCACCAGGCAAAGCCCGAGAGCAGTTGCATGGGCCTTCTAGAAAGCTGAAATATTTCCAGCGAAATTCGTCTCAACGCGCCGCCTGGTAGATCAACCGGAACTCAGGGCTGACACCGGACAACTTCGATTGCTTTCCAAGGGTCCCGCCGCGCAGGCAGGTCCATAAGCCTTCCTGAAGAAGCAGACAGTTTGACATGGTCCGCGAGAGGCAGCTCGCGTTCCGGGGTGGACCTGGTCCCCGGCCGACGGTTTCATATCCGCTAATATATATGTTGGTAAAATCGATTGTGTTGATGGAACGCATGCGCACGATGGATACATGGGTATCGGGCGCCGGTGACAAGGCACGCTTAGGACATCCAAAGCGCTGATGGGTCTCATCGAAACAAATGATTTTATCAATCTTCCTCGATCTCGCATGAAGCACCCATGAGCTCGGAGGTGCGGTGGAGGTTGTGCTGGGAAAATGAATTGCATCTGCCAGACCATTTCTGCCAGACCATTTCGAACTCTCCGACGTATTCCGAAGGACCTAGCACCGACTACCTCGACGCAAAGCCATTGGCGGCCGAGACGTTTGAAGACGAGCCACGTTGCACACCGGGTTTCGATGTGCTGGCGCAAACTCGGCTGCCGGCCGACGTTTTTCTCCATCTTCCGTCGCAGACCCGCCGGAACTCATCTCGTCTCTGCAATCAAAAATCCAATTGGTTTTGGTGAGTGGCACAAGGCCGGTCAGAGACAATTTCGCTTGCCGTCTGGCTGGAAGAAGGCGCCGCGCCCACGTCAAGAGGCGTTATCAAAGCAAGGAGATAGAATGGCTGATCAATTCACAACGGGAGTCACTGCCACTATCATGAACCGCGTCGAATCCGAGCGCGGCGCGGCAACGACTGCGTCCCTATCCGGGGAAATAACGACTGCCAAGCAACGGTCGAACCTGACCAGTATCGGCGACGTGTTGGAACCCTTCTGCGGCTTGCTCGCCAAGGAGGCCTGATATGG
Organism: Mesorhizobium sp. CNPSo 4688; assembly: GCF_057784295.1. Classification (NCBI taxonomy): domain Bacteria; kingdom Pseudomonadati; phylum Pseudomonadota; class Alphaproteobacteria; order Hyphomicrobiales; family Phyllobacteriaceae; genus Mesorhizobium; species Mesorhizobium sp. CNPSo 4688. The sequence goes on along the minus strand of NZ_JBWLUY010000022.1, from coordinate 48,707 downwards.
ACAGGCGAGTCGTTATTACTGGAATGGGCGGGCTTTGCGGGCTAGGCAACAACGCCGCCTCCATCTGGAAAGAGATGCGCGAAGGCCGCTCCGCCATCGGTCCAATGGCCACTCCCGAGCTTCGTGGACTGAAGGGCACTGTCGGCACCGAGATCAAGGTCCTGCCCGAGCATGACATTGCGCGCAAGCAGCTGGTCACCATGGACCGCTTAAGTTTGCTCGCTGTGCTTGCAGCGCGCGAAGCCATGCACCACGCTGGGCTTTCCTGCGGCGAGGGAAATCCTTATCGCTTCGGTGCGACCGTGGGCGTCTGCGGCTGGGGCTGGGCAACGGTCGAAGAAACCTACCGAGCGCTCCTTTTGGGCGGCGCGAAGCGTGCTGGCATCTACTCTGCACCAAAGGGGTTGCCGCGCTCCGCTGCCAGCCAGGTCAGTATTAGCCTCGGTCTGCGCGGGCCAGTGTTTGGCGTCGCTTCCGCTTGCGCTTCAGCCAACCATGCGATCGCTTCGGCGGCGGATCAGATTAGGCTGGGCCGGGCTGACGTGATGCTTGCCGGAGGCGCCGAAGCGCCACTCGCATGGCTTATGTTGAAGGCATGGGAAACGATGCGCGCGCTCGCTCCGGATACTTGCCGGCCCTTTTCCGCCGACCGGAAGGGAGTGGTGCTAGGCGAGGGCGCGGGCATAGCCGTACTAGAAAGCTATGAACATGCCGCGGCGCGCGGTGCCACGATGCTTGCCGAGATCGCGGGCATCGGCCTTTCCAGCGATGCCTTCGACGTTGAAGCGCCGTCTATCGATGGGCCGGAGGCCGCGATGCACGCTTGCCTCGCCGACGGCGGGCTGAATGCCGAGGACGTGGACTACCTAAACGCCCATGGCACCGGCACCAAGACCAATGATCAGGCCGAGACGGCGGCAATCAAGCGCGTCTTCGCACACCATGCCTATTCGATGTCTGTATCGTCCACCAAGTCCATGCACGCGCATTGCCTCGGCGCAGCAAGCGCGCTCGAAATGATTGCCTGCGTGATGGCGATCCAGGAGGGGGTCGTGCCACCGACCGCCAATTATCGCGAGCCAGACCCCGATTGTGATCTCGACGTCACGCCCAACGTGCCGCGAGAACGCACGGTGCGCGTGGCGCTCAGCAATGCTTTCGCGATGGGCGGCATGAACGCAGTTCTGGCATTCAGGAAGGTTTAGGCATGCGAGGTGCTTCGTAACGTTATTTCTTTTCCGGAATGAGTTACCGGTTGGCGATTATGAAAGAAGCGCCTTTGGACCAACTGGATGAATGCGCCAAGCGGCAGCGGAAGCTCGATGAGCCGGGGTTCCGTTCTTGAAAAATTTCAACTGCTGAAGCGGCACGTCTACCGCTACCCGGAAGCTCAAGTTAGGCGCTTCGGGTAAGGCTCGAGGGTCTGCCCCAAAGCCTCATCCGACAATGTCAGAAAGGCGCAGCGCCGCCGGCGATTCCGTGCGAAGCTGGTCCTTGCCGTTTCCGGCGAACCTCTGAACCGCGACAAGGTCAAAGCCGCTCGGCGCAAAATTGCGGAAGCCGATCTCGAAGGCGTCGACATATTGGTCAACAATGCCTGCATCACGAAAGACGGGCGCCTCCTGGCCTAGGCCGCTCGCCGCAAACGCGCTAGTCAAATGGCAGGGTCCGGCGCTGGCGCTAGGTGAGATGCCTCCTCCAACAAAGTCTTCCGCATCCAGATGCTCGCTGGGTCGCCATTGTGAAGCGCAGGCCACTGCATCGTCAGAGTCAACGGGGGCAAAGAGAACGGAAGTCTGACGACCCGCAGCGGTAGCGTTTTTGCGAAATGCTCAACCAGCCTCAACGGCATGGTCCCAAGGCGACTGGTGCCCGGTAGCATAGGAGCGATCATGCTGAACCCCTGCACGACCACCTCGGCACGCCTCTTGAGGCCATGCTCAATCAAAAACCACTCGTCAACGGATGCTCTGAGCGAGCGTCCGAATTTGGCCACGACGTGGCCCATTGACATGTATTTCTCGAATGTGAGCTTCCTCGTCAGTTCCTTGTTTGTCCAACAGCTGACACAGACGAATGAATCGTCGAAAAGCTTCGCTTTGGGATGTGCGTCTGACATGTACAAGTCCGGAAGGACCAGAAAATCGGCCTCACCGCGCCGGAAAAGTTCTTCCGGGTTGTCAGTCAGAGGCAGGAACTCGAAGCTGACGAAAGGGGCTTCTCGCGCAACACGCTCAACAACTTTCTGGAAGAAAATGATCGTCGTGTAATCAGAAACTATAATCCTGAACCGGCGGTCGGATTTCTTGGGATCAAATTCTTCCCAAGAAATAATCGAGAGCTGAATATGTAGCAGCGCCTCGCGAACCGGGGAGGAGAGCGCCTCGGCTCGCGGTGTCGGGATGAGTTCGCGGCCTCTCATTGTAAACAGCTCATCGCCAAAATAGCCGCGCAGCCGGGCAACAGCCGCGCTCATGGCTGGTTGGCTAAGGTTGATGCTGCGAGCCGCCGCCGTGAGGTTGCGTTCAGCCATCAGCGCATCGAGCGCGACGAGGAGGTTCAGATCTAGTCCCTTAAACCGCATTTCTCTTTCCAATCTGGCGTATGGATGCATTATATCCGAACAATAGGTTTTGCAAATGTCACGAGACGCTGCATTTGAAAAGTGCCTCAGCTGTGAATCAAATCGGAGCGGCAAAAGGAAGCAGGCGGTAGCCCGGGCGGTATGGGCTCGACCACGATCGGGGCGTCGGGAAACGGCAATGGAAGGAGGTGATTGCAGGCGCCACTCTTGGGTAGGAGCAGTCGAGCATTAACCTCGCAAGATCCTTTTGTAGAGACCTGGGGACCGATAAGAGCCTTCAATGCAAACCGGTCGAATCTGGGCGGTGCGACACCTGAGCTGCGTAGCGATTGGTTATGGCTCGCGGCTCATGTGGGCCTGCGATCGTGTCCCAGGAAGTCTTTGATCGCCTTGGTCGATGGGCTCCGTTCTCTCGTCTCGTCGGTGCACCGGGTCGCCCGACGAGAGCGGGGCCGCCGACGCGAGCGCGGACTATCGCCTGCCGACAATGCCTGGCTCCGCAGGGTCATGGTTCAGCCGGCCTGGCGGGTGCTTGTCTTCCCAGAAGGAAACCGCGTTGGTCAGTCTATCGGGAGTGCTCCGCCGACGCACGAATCCGCACGTGAATGGCGATTATCGGCGCGCCGCACTCGGGACGTGTTCCCGCGCCGGCCGGCTTGGGGCACTACTGGCTCGGCGAGGTGCCTCTGCTCGTCACCGAAATCGATACGCAACCCTGATGAACGGTGCCACATGGACGGCAGACTGAACTGTGCGCCACCGTGAAGTACCGCGACCAGCAGAAGCATCGCGCGCGAACGAGTAGATTTGATCGAGAACATTGAAACGGACGGACCTATACCCGAAATGAATGTTTGCTATCCAAACAATGGATTTTACCAATCCGGGGGGATGCTGCATTAGAAACCTGAAATGAAAGGTGGGGATCGGGAACGACGGCAACTTTTGAGAGAGCCCCATCAACGCAAAAGTCCCCTCGTACGAGCTTCTCTCGGTCCAATTGCCTGGCATCGCGATAGCCGACGATAGCGCCTGATGCCCGCCAAATCACGCCGCGACGATCGCGGATGGGCACTCTCGAAAATCATCAGAAAAGGAGTCTTTGTATGCGTTCAAGTGCGGTGGAAGCTGTGCTGGGAAGACGAGTTGCAACTGCAAATGTCGAACTCGCCGAGTTCTTTCGAAGGACCTACGGACGTACTGGGACCTCTAATATCGATCCCTCGAAGGCAGCCGAAACTAGACCGGAGCTAGACCTGGGTTCGTTGCGATCGCGTATGACTCAAGTGTTCCGGGATATATGTCCTTGCGGCGCCGTTTGCACGACGAGTGCCCTCCCAGCGAAATGAAGCCGGGCAGTGATACCGGCTTGCGAAGTCACTCCCGCATTGCATGACCGCGGTTTTGTAATGCGCTTGCTTCTCGGACAGACAACGAACCAAAATCTCATGGACCGTCTTGGCGCAGTCAGCACTGTCAGCGTCTCGTGTTATGCGCTGCTTTGGACCGCAGGTAAAAGAATGCAAGCCGCCTATGCGTGCCGGCAAGCGTTTTCCGGTCTCGGACGACGTAGCCAGTTCCGGTTTTTGGCCGGGGGCGTGGACGGCATGATTGTCGCGAATGCGGTGCAGAATCGTATCCGCCATCTTGCACGGCATTGGTCAGCCCTGGCGACTTCTGGCGAGCGTTGGTTGCGTTATCGAGGCAGATGAATCTTGGGTCTGGATAATAGTCGTCGATTGTTAGATCGGGAATTGGCCGCAGACGATCCGTGGTTGCTCGATGCCAGCCCGTTCGAGCGGGAGCGTCACACCCAAATGCTCCGGCTGTCGCTTTCCCAGGGATCCATCACAAATGCACTTGAAGTCGGGTGTGCTGCAGGTGCATTCACCGAACGGCTAGCGCCCCATTGCCAATGGCTCTCAGTAATCGATCTCGTGCCGCGAGCGATTGATCGAGCGCGCCGTCGGATGAAGGAGCTCACCCACATCACCTGGTCAGTCTCCGATGTTCGACAGTTCTCGACTGAGGAACCGTTCGATCTGATCGTCGTGGCGGAGGTCCTGTACTACCTCAATGGTATAGCCGAGATGCGCGCAGCTATCCGCAACCTTGTGCGGATGCTTGCTCCAGGGGGGCACCTGGTATTCGGATCGGCGCGTGATGCCACTTGTCGGCGCTGGGGTCACGCCGCTGGTGCCGAGACTGTCATGGCTATGCTCAACGAGATGTTGATCGCTGTCGATCATCTGCACTGCCAAGGCGACGCCCCCCACCAAGACTGCTTGCTAGCCCGTTTTCGGAGTGAGGAGAAGCGGGACAATAACCGACGGTATCAAGCCATCGATGATCTGGAGTCCATTGTCTCCGCCTTGGCGGAGCACGGGCTGGATGCGCGGGCCGGTGATCAGTTCTTTATCGACGGCTGGGACGGGCATGTGGAGTCGCAGTTCCATGTCCTTAGCGGGGCGGCTCCGATCACTCTCAGAGGGGGCCCCTACGTCGAACGGAATGCCGATGGCCTCCTCACTTCGATCGATGGCCGGCTTTTCTCTTATAGAAGCTACCCGCATGTTACCGGCCATGTGACCTCGGCATACTGCACCAGCCCATTCGCCAAAACCGGAGAGCCCGCATTCTGCTTGGTCTGGGACGGGTGCATCTTTCCACGCCTCTATTATGTAGAACGCCACGGCGCCCGGCTCCTGGATTGCCTGTTCCCGGTGATAGGCCATGTTTATGCAGCAGCGGGCCATCACTTCGTGCCCTATAAGCGGTCGGGTCCCCGTGACTGGGACCTCGGTGTTGCCGGCAAGCTGATGGCCTACATCGCACTCGGGGCGGTCGCCGAAGACATCGGGGCGGTGTTTCAGGAACTTTTTCAGGAGAGATTTGCGGGCGACACAGAGCTGGCCAGCCGTTACCGCGCGGATATCAACGCCGCTGAGCCCTCGCTTGCGTCCGTGAATGACTTCTTCGAAGCCAGTGCCCTCCGATTGAGGGACCAGGCCTGCGAAGATGTGCTCGCATCGTTTCATCTTTTTCTCGAGCGTCTTCTTGTCAGCGAAATGGTGACCGCTATCGAGCGGCACGCACATTTTTCGGGGGCGCGAAGCTTGTGTATCGCCGGCGGCTGCGGTCTCAATATTAAAGGGAACAGTGCCTCACGTCAGACGGGGCTCTTCGATGCGGTCTGGGTGCCCCCATTTCCGAATGACGGCGGCTCGGCAATCGATACCGCTTGCAGCGCAACGGTTGCGCAAGAGCGCTTCGTACCTCTGGAATGTTCGGTCTACAGCGGGCCGGCTCTGCCAGATAGCCAACTTCCTTCTGGATGGAATTCCGCACCTTGCGGTATGCGAGAACTCGCTTCCATTCTCGCCAGCAACAAACCCGTCATTTTCCTCACTGGGCGAGCCGATCTCGGACCGCGCGCACTTGGTGGCAGAAGCATTCTCGCGGCTGCGACCTCGCCGGAGATGACGGACCATCTAAGCAACATCAAACTTCGCGAACACTTCCGCCCCGTGGCACCGATCTGCCTTGAGGATCGCGCCCCTGAAATATTCAGCCCAGGAACGCCGGATCCTTACATGTTGTTCGACCACCAGACACCGGAGGAATGGCGGACAAAGTGCCCGCTGTCGCGCATCTCGAAGGGTCTGCGCGATTGCAGACTATTTCCAGAACCTCTGAACACAAAGTGGCCGAGCTACTCATCGCGGCAACCAGCGAAAATGCAGCATGTGTACTTGGAAATGGTCTTGAGCCAGATCAATGAGGTCCCTTTTTATGATGAATGGAGAGTGATATGCTGTGTCTAGGGTTGAGTGGCGGACTTGAGAGAGTCCACGAAAGCCGACTCGAACTTCCGAATACATTTATGCATGACGGCGCCGCGGTTCTAGTCCGGGACGGAGAGGTAATAGCCGCTATAGAAGAAGAACGCCTCAATCGGATTAAACACTCCAACAAATTGCCCAGCAATTCGATTCAATACTGTCTCTCAGTCGCCGGCGTTCAGCTCAGCGAAATCGATCGTATCGGGTACTACTCTACCGAGGCCTATTGCAACTCTGTGCTCGAACACCTGGTCGTTTCCCAGCCGGACATCTCCATGCCGTTGGATGCTACACTGTTGCTGCAGAGGTTACTGGCGCAGGAGTTCGATTTCGAGGTCGATGCTTCGCGTATCTCATTCGTGAATCACCATGAGGCGCACGCTGTGAGCGCTTTTGCAATGTCCGGCTTCGAACAAAGCCTGATCCTTTCGATTGATGGCGGTGGTGATTTTCTCTCCGGGCTCTTGGCTCTGGGGGACGGAACCGACGTTACGCAAATCGAGACATTCCCGGACAATAACTCGCTCGGGCTATTTTATCTCGAGACGATCCGGTATCTCGGCTATGGCTTATTCGACGAATACAAGGTCATGGGGCTCGCCCCCTACGGGGATCCCGTTCCCTATCGCAAACTCTTCGAGCAGTTCTACGAGCTCTCCGCCAACGGGGGTTACCGTGTCCACCTCGACCGTATCGGGCCGACGTTGCTCCGCAACATCCAGGTTAGGCGAAAGGGAATGCCGTTTACCCAGCAGCATCGGGATATAAGTGCATCATTGCAGGAAGCGCTGGAGCGGATCGTTTTTCATATTCTCCGGCACCATCGTGAGACGAGCGGTATGAAGCGGCTGTGCTTGGCCGGAGGGGTAGCGCACAACTGCACCGTGAACGGTAAACTGCTGTATTCAGGGCTCTTCGAAGACATCTTCGTTCAACCGGCATCGCATGACGCTGGCTGCGCATTGGGCGCCGCATTAATGATATCTAACGAAGTCGGCCACCCTGCGCCACGTAAGCGATTACAGGAAGTGTATTGGGGCCCCGATCTCGGGGGCGACCGCGCGGTGGAGCAGGAACTTACGGCATGGGCCGGTCACCTCGATATTGAACGTACTGATGACGTGGCAAACAGTGCAGCGGACTGGATAGTCAATGGCGCCGTGATCGGATGGGTGCAGGGTCGCTCGGAGTTCGGCCCACGTGCGCTCGGTAACCGCAGCATCCTTGCTGACCCGCGACCGGCCGCGAATAAGGACCGGATCAACGCAATGGTCAAGAAGCGGGAAGGCTATCGACCCTTCGCGCCATCGGTGCTCGAGGAGAATGCGCGCGAATTTTTCGACCTGCCGGATGGTACAAGCGAATTTCCGTTCATGAATTTCGTCGTTCGGGTGCGTGACTCAAAACGTGACTTGCTCGGTGCCATCACGCACATCGACGGTACAGCTCGGCTGCAGACAGTGTCGCGCAACACCAATCCGGCCTACTGGGATGTTATTAATGCATTCAAGAAGCGGACCGACATCCCAATCCTGCTCAACACGTCCTTTAATAACAATGCAGAGCCGATCGTGGACTCGGTTGCAGACGCAATAACCACGTTTCTAACGACAGAGCTGGACGGACTTGTGGTCGGGTCGTTCCTCGTCAAAAAGCGGGCTGCAACGCTGCAGGATTGGACTGCGCTCGCGGTTTCATTGCCACCTTATGTATCGCTGCACCAAACCCGCGCATTCACAGCCCCAGATCGCCAAGAGACGGTCTGCGAAATCCGTGCAAATCATTCCAGCCGTGACGGTGTTCGTATTTCACATGACGTGTTCGATCTGCTGATGCGTATCGAAGGCGAAGCGGTGCTCGCAGATCTTCTCGACATGATTGCGCACGATGTGGTCAGGCATGAAGCACTCCTCCAAGAATTGCGGGAATTATGGGAGAAGCGTCTTGTTCGGCTCCATCCCCCACACGTTGCTCGCGGGGATCAAGCGAGGACGCCTGAAGCGGCTTCTTGAGCGAGGAGGACGGGCGAACCATCCCATGTTTATGACGCCCGCAGCCAACCGAAAGCTGCTCGCCTGAAGGAAGCTGTTGGGATGAGAGGGCGGCACGGCGTGTAAGCCATGGTCGTTGCCGTATCTCCTCGCAGATACGACGCTGGTGCTGAATGCGGTCCCTCTCCGCCGGCACTGCCTTTTCAAATCAAGCTCGCTGCCCCCTTACTCGGCAGCGGGCTTTTTCTCTGTTAAGGATTCGACCAGCCTTGGGTTCGATACCGGCTCCCGAGATTACTGACGCACTTGTTATCAGGCGGTTTCCGAGCGATATCAGGATCCTCAGGTTGGCTTGCCGACGGAAATAATAGGGTGTGCAGACCTGCCTCCTGAAGTCCTCGGTCTGAAGATTTTATGGAATGCTTTGGTGCCGATGACACGCCGCTGGCGCATTAACGAAACCGACCTGCATTGCGGCTATCTCGGCCGCAATGGTCCGCCCCTTTCATCTTCATCGGGAGCGTCAACAAAGGCGGTCCCCTTTCGCGGTCTGCGGCCACCTCCGCTGCGGCCAACGTTCTTTACTGCCACATTGTATGGCCTCAGTTGAAGTCTAGGATGAAGCGCCGGCTAGGTGAACGGATAGGCCGCGCGTTCTGGGGGTAGAGGGAGGCAAATCGCGCAATATCTCCAGCATCGACCTCCACCGGTTCTTTTGCCAACATCCATTCGACGTTCTCGGTGCAGGGCGGCGTGGTCAATGATCCCTCATAAGTCCAGTAGTTGAGCGAGGCCGGGAGAAGCCCACTGGGATCGATATCGAGGGCCATTGCCGCGCCAGGCTGCGGGGGGAAGGCCGCTGCCAGCCCTGCAAAGCTGGCATTTGTCGCGCCCGGTATCAGAAAAACGCCCAGGGCGCCAAAGCTATCGCTCTTTGTGTCCTTGTGCACGAAATGCGCTTCCATCGGGAAATTCATGCCAGCTAGGCGATGCTCGCTTGGCGCATGAAAATGGAATTGGATCAATTCGAAAGTGCGATTCCCACGGGTCAGCGTGCTGCCTTGCGGCATATTGATTTGAATGGTGTGGCCGTTATTCACCATCTTGCCACGGCCTTTGTGCCAATCCACGGTGATACGCGGTATGTCGGCCTTGACGGCGTCGGTGATATCAATGGGTGATTGTTGCGTGCCCGCCGAACAGACGGAATTTTCCCTGTCCATATCAGCCCAGTGCTCGGGCGCCACCTGGCCAGTGTATCCCCAATGGGCCTCATCCGCACGCGCGGCAGCGGCACAGATGAGGCAGGCGCCCTGTGCAACGAACCCTTTGATCAGGTGACGACGATGCATATTGCTTTCCCTTCCTTACGCGGACTGATGCTCTTCCAATTGAAAGAAAGTGCAGTTCGACGACAGACACATTCGATCTAGCGAGGTTGATCAAAGCCCCGACACTGGGCCCCAGCTGCCGAAGCTTCGCCCTCTAGCTTTCGAACGATGGGACGACCCTAACGAGCAGCCGCAATCAGCCTTTCGGCGAATCGTATCAGGCGAGCTTGCCTAGGCGCGCTCGACCGTGGCTTCAAATCAACCAGACGGAATTTGCCCCATTCAAAAAATTCCAAAAATCAATTGTTTCGATACAACTCATCCACGGAATGAATTGTAGGTCGGTTGAGCGATTGAAGACGATCCTTTCGGTCACCGAGTACAGAAGTGATGGCCTGGGCAATTCGAAGGCAGCGGGCGATGACGAACGGCGATCCGATCTTCGTGCGCATGACGGAACTTGCGATGCCGGAACTTTCGATCGATGAACTGGACGTCAGCGGCGTGACGATTGTGCGCAGGCCCAGGAACTCGGCACAGAGCAGGCGAGCACGTCGCCACGAACCACAGTGCCGTCAGCGTCCGCCACCAGCGGTCGGTCGGCGTCGCCATCGGTAGAGACAATCGCGTCAACCTTGTTGCGCACCGCAAACTCGAGCAGCAGGGCCAGATCCTCCGGACGATGTGCTTCCGTATCCATCGGAATGAATTCGCTGGACCGGCCGAAGGAAACAGCTTTCGCGCCGAGCGCCTCCAGGATGTCGCGTAACAGGTCACGCGCCACGGAGCTATGCTCGTAGAGGCCGACGGTAAGGCTTGACAGGCTGTCACTGTTGAAAAAGTCGAGATAGCGCCACCTGTATCCGTCCAGCGCCTCGGCGGCTTTGGAGGTGACCGGCGGATTGCTCCCCGCGATTCTCGGCCCGCCGGCCTCGGCAAGAGCACCGATCCTGGCAGCGATGCCGGTCTCGTCGTCCTTATTGATTTCCGCGCCGGCGACATCGAACTTCAAGCCGTTGCGGTCGTCTGAGAGATAGCTGCCGGTGACCATGATTGCCGACGCCGAAGCAGCGATTGTGGCCAGCGCCAGCGCCGGTGTCGGCAGCGCACCGCACTCGACCGGGTGCCAGCCGGCCTGGCGGGCGGTCTCCAGGCAGTCGGTGGCAATGCCGGGGCTGGATGACCGCAGATCGCGCCCGTGCATAGAGGGCCCTAGGGCCTGCCAGCCCGGCGTCGTCTACATAGGCGAGAAACGCCTTTGTCCAGTCGCGCGCGGGTTGACCGGCGAGCCCGGTGACGAAGCCGCGCAGGCCACTGTTGCCGAATTTAAGGCTGGACATCAGACCCGCGCGTAGATGTCTTCGATGCGCACGATGTCGTCCTCGCCGGTGTAAGATCCGACCTGCACCTCGATGATCTTCAGATCGATCTTCCCCGGATTGCGCATGCGGTGCACACAACCGATCGGCAGGTAGGCCGCTTCGTTCTCGTGATATAACTTGACAACACCGTCGATGGAAACTTCGGCAGTGCCGTGCACCACCACCCAGTGCTCTGCGCGGTGATGGTGCCGCTGCAGCGACAGCGTACCGCCCGGCTTCACGCAGATATGTTTGACTTGGAAGCGAGCGCCGATGTCAATGCGCTGATACCAGCCCCAGGGGCGATGGATGCGCAGGTGTTCTGTCGCGGCCGCATGTCCCAGCCTGACTAGGCCGGCGACGAGATCCTTGACCATGGCCGCCTTGTTCCTCGACACAACGAGCACGGCGTCGGACGTGGTCACAACGACGACGTTGTCCAGACCAATGACAGTGGTCAGCGCGCCTTCGGAGCGCACCAGGCTGCCGGTTGTGTCCATGGCAACAACCGGACCTTCCAGCAGATTATCATTTTCATCGCGCGTCGCGATATCGTAGAGCGCATCCCAGGCGCCGACCTCCGACCATCCGAACGCAGCGCGCACCACGCCTACGTTGCGCGTGCGCTCGATCACGGCATAGTTTATGGAGTTCGTCGGCGCCTTGCGGAACGCTTCGGGGTCGAGGCGCAGGAAGTCGAGATCAACCACCGCCTTCTCCACGGCCTCTCTGGCGGCAGCCAGGATTTCCGGCGTGTTCGCCTCGAGTTCTTGCAGCATCACTGCCGGCGCAAAGAGGAAGTTGCCGCTGTTCCAGAGCATGCCTTCGGAAACGTATTTGGCAGCGGTCTCGGCGTTAGGTTTCTCCACGAAACGGTCGACCGCAAAGGCGTTTTCTTCCTTCAGCCGCTCACCAACGGCGATATAACCATAGGCGGTAGCCGGCGCGGTTGGTGCGATGCCGAGCGTCATGATGCGGCCGCTCAAAGCGGCGCGGGCTGCCAGTACGCAGTCGGCCGTAAAACTGCCTTCGTCTGAAATCACATGGTCTGATGCCAGGATGAGGCAGACCGCGTCCTCACCGATGCTTTCGGTCAGCAATGCGCCAACTGCCACAGCAGCGGCGGAATCGCGCCGTTCCGGTTCGAGCACTATCTGCCCTTCAATCCCTATCGCCTGCATCTGTTCGGCGACGATGAAGCGGAAGTCATTGCCGCTGATGACGATCGGCCGCGCGAATTCCGGTCCCGAAACCCGCTTCACGGTTGCCTGAAAGGTTGACAGTCCGTCTTGCATCAGGGCGACGAACTGCTTCGGCATCTTCTCGCGCGAGATCGGCCACAGGCGCGTGCCTGCCCCACCCGCCATGATGACCGGGACAATCTTGCCGTCGTTATTGGACTGCATCGTGAAAAACGCTCCGAGCGGCCGAAGGAAACATTCCTCCAGCCTAGTATGTGGCTGCAGTCGAACTGTGGAGCCTTCTCCTTCGCTCCCACGACGATAGGTCTGGCCTAATCATGGAACCACGACGAGAGACAGACTGCTCTTCAATTGGCTCTGCGACAACCTAACCATCGACGTTGTTCGATATCCTCCTGCGACATTGGCGCGATCTCATCAGCAAGCGTCCGTCGAACAAAAAGAACATCGTTGTGCTCGAGGTTGCCAGTCTGAGGATTGCGGTGACAAATCGCGCGGCGGCCGTTTAACGGTTTCCAAGGACCAGAATCGGGCAGCCCGCCACCGCGATCGTGAACGGTATCCGCGAGGGCAGGCTCAATTTGGCAATGCCCAGGGGATGGCCCGTTTCATCACGCGAGCCAGACCAAACGGTAGTGAAGGCGCTGGCCGGAAGCAGGCATGGCATTCTCCTAACTGCTTGCGTCGCTGTATAATTCAATCATCTTCCCCGTCAAGCTCCGAAGGCGCAATCCGGCTCGCCGGCGGTCTCATGGACGCACAAAGCGGGGATTTATCGTAAGACTGTCTGTCCGCTTCTGCTGATGAGGTGGCTCGCCCTACACTGCTCGTCCCAGGGGTGCTCGGGCGGGGCCGAGCCGATTCTCACCACAGGTGGATGAGCCGTGGCGGAGTATAGAGAATTTGTCGGAATCGATGTTGCGGAGCTGAAGAACGCTATTTCGATTGCGGAGGCAGGCCGGAAGGAGAGGTTCGGTTCTTCGGTGAGGTCGACGCGTCAGCGACCAGCATGCGGCGGGTCATAGGCCGGATCGCCAGCCGCTTTGATTACGTGCATACCGCTTCGAGGCTGGTCCGACTGGGTACGGCCTTTATCGCCTGATCCGGTCCCTCGGGCATGAGTGCGCCGTGGTTGCAGCGTCATTGATCCCGAGGAAGCCCAGCGATCGGGTGAAGACGAGCCGCCGAGACGCCATTTCCCTTGCCCGGCTACTGCGCGCCGGCGAGCTGACCGCGGTGCGGGCTCCGGATGAAGGACATGAGTCATACGGGATCTTGTTCGCTCGCGGGAGGCCGCGGTCGAGGCGCTGCGGGTCCATCGCCAGCAGGCGAGCGCATTCCTGCACAAGCACGGCCATAGCTATCCGCGAAGGAAGCGCTGAACTATGCGCTATCTACGCTGGCTTCAGGAACAGCGGTTCGATCATCCCGCGCATCAGATCGCACTCCAGGAGATCGTCGAGGCGGTGCGCGTCTCGAAAGAACGGGGCGACCGGCTGGAGCGTGTGATCGAAGAGTTCGTCTGGGCAGTCGCAAGGGAGGCGCGTCACCTAATCGCTCGCCGCGACGGCGCACATGTCGCGCATGGGCGGAGGCGGGACCACGGCAGGGGAATGCCCGTTAGACTAGACGCTTTGTGGTCGGCGAACGCCGCGCCCGCAGTAAGATAGGAACAGCCCCGGACGCACAATCGGGAATGCGGTAGCCAACCCGCGCATCCGAGCTTGATCACCGACGTCCTTCAGTTCCGCCTCCACCCATGCGCGACCGAACCGCTCGGAGAAAGCGAATCTCGCCTCAAATATTTTCCGGCAGATAGATCTCGAACGGCAAGAATGTCTGCCATGGCGCCCCTGCGGTGCCTGTCTCGATTGCCTTGGCCATCAGCGTTACCAACTCCTGGCAAAGTTGGCGCAAGGGTGTGGCAACCGCCATGGTAATGACGTCGTCCGCGAGAGCTGCCCGCGACTCCGGCGTGATCTCATTGACGATCGCAAGGAGATTCCGACCTTCGCCCTCTTCCCGGAGCGCAGCGATGGCGCCCTCCGTGCCTCCGCCGGCGACATACAAACCGACAAGTTCGGGTTCGCGTCTTAAAACATCGAGCGTAGCGTCGTAGGTGGTTTGCCGCGTGTCGAGATTCACGCGCGTGTCTAACACCTCGAACGTTGGCGCCTTCTCACGGAAGTATGAGCGAAAGCCGATTTCTCGCAATTCGGGTCCGTGAAAACGATGGCTGACGACTAACACCGCCACCTTGCCGGGCCTTTTTGCAACCTTGGAAAACATCCAGGCTGCTGTCCGCCCAACCTTGCGGTTGTTGAGGCCCAGATAGCCCTCGCGCACGCCAGCTGCAAAATCAGAAAGCAGCGAAAAAACCGGGGTTCCGTTCGATTTGAGTTCTTCGACAGCTGCCGTGACGGTTGGATGATCCGGCGCCATCATCGCGATCGCGTGACAGCGTGCACCCATGTCCTCGAGCAGCGCGACCAGGTCGCCAGGCCTATGCGACGGCGCAAATTCAACGAATGGAATGCCCCGGAAGGACTGTGCCGCGCTGACAGCAGCTTTAATCTCGCGCGCGAAATCCTGATAGAAATGTTCGGCTGGCATTCTGAGAATAAAACCTAGCCGGTACTCTGGCAAAATTCGCTGCGTGCGTTGCTGCATCAGTCCAGCTGCGTTGTAGCCGATGGCGCGGGCCGCCTCGCAGACCCGCCGTGCAGTCTCTTCCTTCACCAGTCGGCGACCGTTCAATACCCGGTCGACCGTCGCTACGCTAACCCCTGCTTCGCGGGCGAGATCTGCAATTGTGGGCCGCTTAGTCATGATTCGAATCCAACAGGAAGTGATGGGGAACATAGAGGACGGGTCACAGAATTTGACAGAATTAGTCAGCCCGGTTTGATGTCGCCAATGTCGCAGCCGATTCTTGGTGAACTCGGCGGTAACGGCGCGTACCCGTTGGCACTTCGACGCAGCTCTGTGGCACGCATTGACCGAAAGAACAGATATGCAGCACGAGGTCTCTCAGGCCTCTGAGCCAGAAAGGACTGATCCCAAACGGCACGATCATCAGGCGCCCCTTTGACGACCCGATCCGCATACCGCAGGGCGCGCCACTGATGTACCCGAAAAGGGGAAGTGTATTCTTGGGCGCAAGCAGCTTTCATTTTCCCGGTGCCAAGAAGCCTATAGCACCCCTTCCGCGTCGAGCGAGATCAAGGGGATTTCTAACAATCGCTGCTGCTTCGATACACGCCCGGGGTTATTCCATAACGTTTCAGCTTGTCGTAGAAGGTTTTGCGGGGCACCTGCAGAAACTCGGTTGTCTTCCTCACGTCGCCATCGCATTCCCGCAATGCGTTGCGGATCACGGTCGCCTCGTAAAGGCTAACCTTTTCGGAAAGAGAGAGACTTAGTTCGGCTTCTCTTTTTCCGGGAAGCGAATTCGACGCGCCTTCAAGTCCCAACGCAACCCGATCGGCGAAATGCGCAAGTTCGCGAACATTGCCGGGCCAGTCGTGACCCATGAGATGATTACGCACGGCCGCGGTTATCTCCCACACTGGCTTGCCGAAGCGTTTGCAAGCGCGTTCCAAGAAATGCGCAAAGAGGATCGGGATGTCCTCGCGGCGCTCGCGAAGCGGCGGGATATGGACCGTGACGACGTTTAGGCGGAAATATAGATCTTCCCTGAAGTCACCGCGAGCGTTCGGGTCGCCCAGATCGACCTTCGTCGCAGCCACGACACGAACATTGATGCTGCGGGTTTCGTTGGTACCGAGTGGCGTGACCTGCCGGGTCTCCAGTACCCTTAGGAGTTTAATCTGGAGTGCAGGCGGCATGGACTCGATTTCGTCGAGGAATAGGGTGCCGCCATTCGCGTATTCGAGACGACCGATCCTGCGCCTATGCGCGCCGGTAAACGCGCCTGCTTCGTGGCCGAAAAGTTCGCTTTCGATAACACTTTCGGGCAGCGCCCCGCAGTTCAAGGCCACGAACGGCTTCGTGCTTCGTCCGCTCCAGCGGTGAAGCAGGTCCGCGACCACCTCCTTACCCGCGCCGGTTTCACCCTCGACAAGGACATCCACATCCGTATCGGCGATCTGGCGGAGCGTTTCGCGCAGCCATGTCATACTCGGTGCGTTGCCTAACAGGGGCATATCACCCGCGGATCGGACGACCGCATCTCTAAGGCGCCTGTTTTCCAAGACCAGGTGCCGGTTTTCGGAAGCGCGATTCAGCGTCACCAAAAGCCGGTCAGTCTCATATGGCTTAGCGATGAAATCGTAAGCGCCGTCCTTGATGGCGGCAACGGCGAGTTCGACGTCGCCGTGCCCAGTGATAAGGACAACAGGGATGTTGGGATCGATTGCCTTCAGCCGCTCAAAGAGCTGAAGGCCGTTCATTCTAGGCATGCGGATGTCGCTGACGACGGTACCATTGAAGTTCTCGTCGATTTTGGCGAGTGCGGCCTCGGCCGAGTTGAGGACGATAGGGCTAAAGCCGGCAAGTTCCAGCATCTGCGCGGCAGCGGGCAGCAGATCCTCGTCGTCGTCAACGAAGATGACGTTCCCTTTTTCGTCACTCATTCAGCACGCCTCAGTTCGATGGTGAAGGAAGTCCCCTTTTTGTGGCTGGCATCGAGTCGCAGCGAGCCGCCGAACTCCCGGGCGATCTCAGCTGAAATAACCAGGCCAAGACCCAGCCCCTTTTCCTTGCTTGTGGTAAATGGCATGAAGAGGCTCTTGCGAATTTCAGGGGCGAGGCCGGTTCCGTTGTCTCGAACCGATAGGGCGACCGTTTCTCTGTTCTGGGCAAGCGCTATCTCAATCCGCGGCTCCGGCAGGCCCTTCAGGGCATCGAGCGAATTCTGCAGAAGATTGACCAGGATTTGCTCCAGCCGAACGCAACTTGCCATCACCATCGGAGACGGATTTGTCCGCTTCCGTTCGATCGTCACGCTAGATTCTCGGATTCGGCCCGAAAGCAGCGAAAGCGCCCCGTCGATCGCTTCTTCCGCCGATACTGGCCCCACAGCACCTGTTGCGCGGCGGGAGAACGACCGCAGCGTTTCGGTGATCGCCCCGATGCGTCCCGTTATAGCAATGATCGATTTCAAATTCCCCGCGGTTTCTTGCGGCTTCTCGCCTTGGAGAAGACGTGTAGCATTTTCGGCATAGGTGCGAATTGCTGTCACCGGCTGGTTAATCTCGTGGGCAACTCCGGCTGCGATCTGTCCAAGAATTGAGAGGCGGTTCGCCTGAGAGAGTTCATCACGTAACCGGCGCACTCTTGCCTCGGCATTCTCCCGCTCGGCTATCTGAGCTGCGAGCGTTTCGTTCGAACGGCGGAGCTCTGCGGTACGCAAGTTGACGCGATGTTCCAGTTCCGCGTTGATGCTCGCAAGCGCGTCCTGCCGTTGCCGGATCGCCTGCCGCCGTCGAACCATAACGGAAACAGCAAATGCCACGAGCATGAGGGCAAGCAGTGTTGTCGTGCGGGCTGTCATCATCGCCGCGGAAATCTCTGTATCGGCAGGAATGAGCAGTGACAGCCGCCAACCAGGGACCACTTTGCCGAGATCCTGAGAAACCGCGACAAAGCCTGCCGCCTTGTCCGCGGTACTTGCGGTAACCAGTGTGCCGCCGCGGTGCGAAAGCGGGACGGGCTCGAACATCGCGCCAGGCAGTTGCAGATGATCGCGGGCGATTTCCGCCTCTTTCTTGGACAGCGGGGATAGAGCGCTAAAACGCCATTGAGGCACGCCGGTTGAAAGGACGACGCCGTGCTCATCGCTCGTGAAGACCACGAAACCGCTCTCGCGCCAGCTCGACTCCACACGGTCCAGCTCGACCTTCACCACGACGACACCGAGTGGTCCCTCAGGTCCATCGATTCGGCTCGACAAGAAGAGGCCGGGGCGCTTGCTGACGGTACCAAGTGCGTATTGCGTGGCCATGCCGCTCGCCATCGCTTCAACGAAATAGTGACGGAAACGCAAGTCCCGGCCGACAAAACTGGTAGGCTCGCCGGCGTTGCTCGCAGCAACCGTCGTTCCCTCACTGTTGATGACGTAAATGACTGAAGAGGCGGCGTCGCGCGCGACGGCGCGCAGCTTGTCATCCAGCGCAGCTTCCCCACCGGCGCTCGGACTGCGAAGCATCTCCTGAACCGCACCGTCACGAGCCAGGATCCGCGGAATCAGTCGTTGTTTTTCGACGTCTCCTTTCAAAGTGTCGGCTGCAAGTGGGCGCGCCGCAAGAGCGCGGTCGCGTAGGTCCGCCTCAGCTTTGGTGCCGGCAATCCGGCCGGCTGCAAAAACAAAAAACCCAAGGCCCGGACCAAGAACTGCAAACAAAGCCGCAAGCCAGAGAAATCGGCCGGCACTCAATCTGCCAAGGAAGTTGAACGGGGCCTTTTGCAAGCCACCCTCGCTGATGCAGTCGTCTTCTACCGAGTGCTCCAGAGTAGTGCCGGATTTCGCCAGATGAAACCAAAAAGTGCGGAAATCCACACACTTACATGGCGCGACCCGCCCGAAAAGAACCGAAACCGCGCCATCCGCTCGGCCTGTCGGTTTGGCATGGCTCTTGCGGAAAACACCGCAGCAGCGTTCGACCGGAGCGCAGCGATCAAGAAACCCCGGGGAGGAGAGGCAGTGCCAACTTCCGGGTCTGGGAGAGAGATCAATGTCGAACCCACAGAACGCTAGCGCGAACGTCGCGCCTCGCAAGCCCTTCTATGCACGGCTGTACGTGCAGGTGATTGCCGCCATCGCCATGGGCGTCGCGCTCGGCCATTTCTACCCCGAAGCCGGCGAAAACATGAAGCCGCTTGGTGACGCCTTCATCAAGCTCGTCAAGATGATCATCGCACCGGTGATCTTTTTGACCGTCGCGACCGGCATCGCCGGCATGCATGACCTTCAAAAGGTCGGCCGGGTAGCCGGCAGGGCGATGGTCTATTTTCTCACCTTCTCGACGCTGGCACTGATCGTCGGCCTCATCGTGTCCAATGTCGTCCAACCGGGCGCCGGCCTCAACATCGATCCGGCCTCGCTCGACGTTCAGGCCATCAATCCCTATGCCGCGAAGGCCCATGAGCAGTCCGTGACGGGCTTTCTGATGAATATCATTCCGACCACGATTGTGGCCGCGTTCGCTGACGGCGACATCCTGCAGGTCCTTTTCTTCTCGGTGCTGTTTGGCATTGCCCTTGCGATGGTCGGAGAGATGGGAAAGCCGATCAGTTCCTTCCTCCAGGCACTCACCGTGCCCGTCTTCGCGCTCGTTGGCATTCTGATGAAGGCGGCCCCGATCGGCGCGTTCGGTGCCATGGCCTTCACAATCGGGAAGTACGGCATCGCCTCCGTCGTCAATCTCGCGATGCTGGTCGGGACGTTCTACATCACGGCCTTTCTCTTCGTGTTTATAGTTCTGGGCGCTGTGAGCCGTTACAACGGCTTCTCGATCCTTTCTCTTATCCGATACATCAAGGAAGAGCTGCTCTTGGTCCTTGGGACGTCCTCCTCGGAGGCCGCGCTGCCTGCTCTCATGGAGAAAATGGAGAAGGCTGGCGCCAATCGTTCAGTCGTAGGGCTCGTCATCCCGACCGGATATTCCTTCAACCTGGACGGCACCAACATCTATATGACGCTTGCGGCCCTCTTTATCGCCCAGGCGACGAATACCGATCTCTCGATCAGCGATCAGATCCTGTTGCTGCTCGTTGCGATGCTTTCCTCCAAGGGCGCTGCGGGGGTCACAGGCGCCGGCTTCGTCACGCTGGCCGCCACTCTTTCTGTGGTGCCGTCCGTTCCGGTGGCTGGCATGGCATTGATCCTCGGTATCGACCGGTTCATGTCCGAGTGCCGGGCCCTCACCAACGTCATCGGCAACGCCGTGGCAACGCTCGTGGTCGCCCGTTGGGAAGGCGAATTGGATGAGGCGCGGTTGGAAGCTGCCTTTGCAGGGCATCATCTTGCCGAGACCCTGGCCGATCAACCGCCCGTCTCACCGCCACTGAGTGATGCCGCATCGTTGCGACTCGTCCATCCGCCTAGTCGGTCGCAAGCACAGCGAGGTCGACCCGCAGACACCAAGCGAGGACTCGCGGATTGAGCAATCCAAAGCGCTGAAAGCAGCACCACCGCGCTGAGCCAACAACGAGCATCAATACGCGCCGCGTTTTCGGTTGGAGCGCTGCTCACCGGTACGGTCTCGACCAGAGGGATTCAAACGAGTTGACCCTGGCAAATCCAGCACAAGGATCGGGAGGTCCTGGTCGGCTGTTGACGCGCTCCCTAGCGATATCGTGGCGCCTCGTTAGCCGTGAGCGAAAAACAGTCTGGCGCAGATCAACCGGTTCGCAACCCACCAATACATCGGCCCAAGAAAGACGAGGCACGCGTGACCGAAGCACTGCCTCGAGAAGAGAGGGTATTCTATGCGCCGCCTGAAACAGGCCGCGCGGGCCGATAAAATTTACCTACAGCAATAATAACAATAATTCGCCTGAGTCAGAAAGTGTAACCCCATTTTTTGAAATGACTTTAGATGAAATGATACTGGAATCTGCACGTTAAGTGCAGCGAAATCGGCGGGGATAAACCTTAGCAAGCAGAGGGTATAATTTCGCCCTCAAAAAAGGAGAGGATATGTTGGAACCAAAACTGGAAAGCGTGCTTTCGTCGTTTTCGCAGGTGGCAAGGGAACTAGAGCCTTTACCGTCCAGTCGCCCTTCGCTGAACGATAGCTACGTCAGGCTAAATGCGAATGAGAATCCATTTCCGTTACCGGAAGTCGTAATGCAAAGTGGAATTGCCGCCCTTGAACGGCAGTATCTGTATCCAGAACTCGACAACATCAGCTTGAGGGAAGCCGCGGCCGACACCTATGGCCTCACCAAGGATCAAGTGATTGTCGGAAACGGATCCTCCGAACTTTTGGGACTCATCTACAAGGCCTTCCTTGCCCCTGGCGACAGCGTGGCAATGCTATCGCCCGGCTTTTGGTTCAACCGCAAACTCGCCATGTTGCAGGAGGCTCAATTTATTGAAATCGAGTGCGGTCGATCTAATACCCTGCCAGTAGAGGAATTGCTCTCTGGTCCAGCAAAAGGCGCCAAGTTCTTTCTTCTAGCCAATCCGAACAATCCAACTGGAACATTCGTTCCGGTGGCCGAGATCGAACGCCTCGCGTTGCAATCGGATCATCTGATCGTTTTGGATGAGGCCTATGTCGACTTCGCACCGGATAATGGCCTGCGCCTTATCGATAATTATCCCAATATTCTGCTCCTACGGACATTTTCCAAAAGCTATGCCGCCGCCGGTATTCGTATCGGTTTTGGATTTGGTCATCCTGAAATCATTGGAAGATTGCGCAACATCCAAAATGCTTTCAACATGAACGTGATCGGCCATGCGGTTGGCATCAGCATCCTTGCGCATCGCGCCGCCTATGAAGAGAACCACCGGCAAATCAAGCAGGAGCGGGAGCGCGTGTCCTTCGCGCTCTCGCAACTGGGTTTTTCCGTGACCCCCTCCCATGCAAATTTCTTGCTGGCCCGCGTGCCGACAGGACAAGACGGTAGATGGTGGCAGCAATCGTTAGAGCGGCGCAAAGTACTTGTCACCGTTCCTTTCGAAGAATTTCTGCAAGATTGCATAAGAGTAAGCATAGGCACACGGCAGCATATGGACCTATTTTTAGATCAGATCGCAAGTATTTTGATAAGACGGTCGGATGTATAATAAGCCAATGAGGCTTATGTAAGTCATAATTACATCGCGGAAACCTTTATATCTAAAAGTACTTGGTTCACCTGATGCTTAGACCTTGGTCCGGAGCGAGGATTTTCCGCGTCAAAATCCTGGAGACAATAAAGTGAAAAACGTTCTTTCGAAGCCGACCTTCGGAATATTCGATCACTTGGATGACGACGGTCGCGACATCGGCCCACAATATGCCGATCGCCTGAAGCTGGCGGAGGCGTGCGATCACCTCGGCTTTTATGGTTATCATCTCGCAGAGCACCACTGCACCCCACATGGGAGAGGTTCGTCGCCAAATCTCTTCTTATCGAGCGTCGCACAGCGCACCCGCCAGCTGCGTATAGGCCCGCTGGTCATGCTCCTCACCTTGTACCATCCGCTTCGTGCGTTCGAAGAGATCTGCATGCTCGACCAACTGAGTGGTGGCAGGTTGGAGCTCGGTCTAGGCCGAGGCTCTCTCCCGGCCGAACTGAATTATTTTGGGATTGGCACGGACACAGTGCCGGGCCGTTATTCGGAGGCCTGCGAAATCCTAATCGCGGCCATGAAAGGCGGGAAGTTATCGTATCGAGGCCGTCACTTTGAGCTCAATAAGGTTCCCTTGACGCTTAGCCCCCATCAGCGCCCGCATCCGCCGACATGGGTCGCCACCAATCGACCCGAATCTGCAAGTTGGGCCGCCGCGAACGGCGCAAATCTCGCATGCGTAGGACATAGCTCCTCCGTCCGCAAAGTAACTGATGCCTTCCGCGCCAGCCGGAAGGAGACTATGGACAAAGGTAATCCCGTGCCGTTTCTTGGATTGCTGCGCATGGTCGTGATTGGTCGTTCTGATGCGCATGCCTATTCGATCGCGGCACCTGCTTATGAAACATGGCTCAAGAGCTTCAAGTTTCTTTACGTCCTCAATGGCATCCCCACCCCACCAAACCTACCGCTGACCTTCGAAGCGGCGATTGAAAGTGAGCTATGCGTAGCGGGAACGGCAGCTTTCGTGCGGGACGCCCTTCTTGGTCAATTGGAAATGGCTGGCGCCAACTATCTTCTTTGCCAGCTCGCGTTTGGGGACTTACCTCTGGAAGCGTCCCTATACACTGCAGTGACGATTCATTCCGACATCATGGCCCGATTTGCCTGAGCGTAAATCCGTGGCGTAGGGCGCTTCCAAGGAGTCGCCCTACGCCAGGGACAAGTCCTCTGGCAGACATAGCCCGGCAGCGCATGGTCCACAGGCGGGGATTCCACGCTACGCCTGCATGCGCGTCCCGGACGACGATGAGAACTGGTTAGCTGTTCACACCGACCGTGTGACTCTGTCCGCTGCAATCCACTGCATTGACGAGGTTGGATCTTCCAATATGGTGGCCCGCTTCGCGAAGCCGTAGAAGGCAGCGCGGGCGGTGCTTAAGGGCTTGTGCCCATCGTAGGCGTCAAAACATGCTTTAAGGGCAGTCTCGTGGATCAGGTCTCTGCGATCCTCGGGCCACTCATCGAGAAAATCGATAGCGTCCTCGAGACTTGCAATCTCTTGCACGACATAAGCGGCACGCTTCACGAAAATAGGGCTGCCGAAGGCCTTTGCCTTCATCTCGTCTACTCCCGACCTGCTGAACAGCCGACTCGCAAGGCTGCCTCATCCACACCGCCGAGCATTGCAGAATGCGTTGTCAGCCTTATGACACTTCAAGGAAAAGCGGCATTCATCCTCGGGAGGAACCCGATCGTTTGCCAGTCTACTGCCGCAAAAAATGGCCGCCTCGGGGACAATCTTAATCGTTCCAACCGCCGCCGACGGACGGTGAACCCAGTAGCCTAAACCAGTCGTTCACAGCCCAGCAGCAAAAGAAAGCCGCACGCTCGTCTGATTAATCTAGCCCAAGCCTTTTCTTCAGTTCCGCATTTTCCTTGCGCAGACGATCCGCAAGCAGGCTCTTTAGCCGCTTGTTTTCTTCCTCGAGCGCGACGAGATCCTTCAGCTCGTCACTGTCCGCTGCAGGCGTCGCTGCTTTTTTCCAAACATAGTATGTCTGTTCCGAGATGCCGGCATGCTTCACCGCGCTCTTGAGAGTAGCGCCGCCGCCAAGCAACGTCTCGATTTGAGCAAACTTCTGGCCGCGCTCATTTGCAGAGCGGACCTTGCGGCCTATCCCTGCCGATGGCGGTGCTTCAGTGGTCGCGGATATCGGCTTGGCGCCGTTCTTCCGGCCAGGCGCGCTCGGCTCAGCCTTTGGCTTCCTCGTCCGCGGCGTTCTCGCCCCCGGTTTTGACGTCTCCGCCTCGGCTGCCGTTTCGGTAGGAATTACTGTTTCGGTTGCCAGGCGATTTGCCATGAAATTCTCCATCGATGGTTTTTGCAAGGTTCAGCATTGAGGGCTACAACAGTAGGGTCAACAAGCTGACGAGTTGGCTGCCGGCTCTTCTGGAGTTCCTCTGCGGTTTCGGCGCTCGCCGCGGCCATGTCGAAATCGCCCCAGATGGAACGCGCGTTTTTTTGATAACGGCGCTTCTGTTTGACTTCCACGGTGAATGGTCGCGTTTGCCGCCTCATAGTTCCCGCCTGATAAAAACGAGTGGAAGAATGAAGTCGCCGCTCGAATTCCCAGCGCTTCCTGATTAGCGCGGAGCTTTATCGTAATAGTCGTTCGACGAGCAAGTGACATCGGTCACGGCACTGCTCTTAAACGGGCTGAGCGTACGCCCGCTGCGCGAGGAGAAGGGCTGCAAAAGCCGCAGCGCGGTGTTTTCCGATTAACACGTTCTGCGAACCCGCCCTGCAGACCTGCGACCACGAAGGGGTCCGATCATTGTAATGGTCGAGTACCGCAATCATTAGAGAGAGGTTCCAGAATTTCTCAAGGTGATGGCATCATGGCGAAAGGCGAGACTGCGAGATGGCCAGGGATGGGCTATCCTACGTGATTGCCTGCCCGGTGACAGCCCTCTCATTGCGCTGGTCGGACATGACTTGGACGAAAGCGACGCGCGAGGCATCGTCGATGCAGACGTGGACCAACTCCCAGCCGATGCCGAGATGGCGATTCGACCGCACCAGGATATCGCCCGGAATGCGGTGCCCCACAGAGCCGATCGACCGAGCTTCGTGATGTCGGTGAGCACGCTGGGTGCTCGCCCCCTAGCGGCGCACCGGCTAAGGTTTCTGGTCCTTGAGGCACGACAGGCCAACGCGTGCCAGCACCAGACTCACGGTTGCCTCGGATACACCGGTTTCGCTGGCGACGTGCTTGCCGTTCAAGCGTTGCCTGCTCAGCGCTACGATGGCGTCCGCCACGGCGGCTTCGGTTTGTTTCGGGCTTGTCTTCGGCCGCGAGAACGGTCGGCCACGCCGGCACCGTGTAGCAATCAAATGCTCGTCATGGGTGGTGGCGATCTCGGTATTGCGCAGGCGCTCGATTTGCTTCCGCAAGCGGGCGACGCGCCGGCTATCGCCGCTCGGCAATGCGCCTGCACCATTGCGGTGGCTCCTCGGAGTTTCGCGCCTCAGATCTGTAGCCCGCTGGTTCGGAGGTATCGAGTTGTTCATCGGGGGTGTCGAACGAGGCGTGGTTGAGCCTGTAAAGTTTGGAATAGACACCGCCCATTTTGATCAACTCGTCGTGTTTTCCGCTTTCGGCGACCTTGCCGTTCTGGAGAACGACAATACGGTCGGCGCCCCGCACTGTGGCAAGACGATGGGCGATAACGAGGCCAGTTCGGCCTTCGAGAAGCGTGACGAGTGCCTTCTGGATCTGCATTTCCGTGTAGCTGTCGATATTCGCGGTCGCTTCGTCGAGTACCAGGATCTTGGCGTCTGCGACAAGCGCACGTGCAAAGCTGATAAGCTGGCGCTGGCCCAGCGAGAGATTGCCGCCACGCTCACCTAGAGCGGCGTCGTATCCACCAGGAAGGCGCACGATAAAGCTGTGCGCGCCAACGGCCATGGCGGCCTCGATAACCTCTTCCCGCGTGGCTTCAGCCTGGTGGTAGCGGATATTCTCAAAGACCGTGCCGGTAAAAAGGAACGGCTCCTGTAGCACCATGGCAACTTGACGGCCAAGAGATTTCTGGGTGACATCTCGCACATCGTAGCCGCCGACCAGCACCTGGCCCTTCTGGACATCATAGAAGCGGTGGACGAGGGCCATTGCACTCGATTTACCTGAACCCGTCGGCCCGACCAAGGCGACGGTTTCGCCGGGATCGGCCCGGAACGACACGTTGTTCAACACCGGATGCTCGGGATCATAGCCGAAAGTAACGTTCCTGAACTCGATCGAGCCGTCCATGTCGGCTGAAAGCACCCTGGCATTCGGTTTGTCCTGGACCTCGATCTTGATATCAAGAACCTCGATCAGACGCTTTCCCGACGCCATCGCCCGTTGCATGATCGAATATTGCAAGGTGAGCGAGCGGATCGGATCGAAGAAGCGCTGAATGTAGAAGAGGAAAGCGACTATCACACCCACATCGATGCGGTCGTTCATCACCATTGAACCGCCGACAACGATGACGACAGCTACGGCAACGCCCGTCAGGCCATCGACGATCGGCACCATGATCTGTGCGTACTTGGCAGCGGTCAGATGTGTCTTGAGATTGGCGCGCGCTTTATCATCATAAAGCATCGAATTGACCTGCTGCCGATCCATGGACTGCACTGCCCGTACGCCATGAATGGCTTCAGCCAGCGCGCCATTGGAAATCGAATTGGCCTCGTTCGCGGCCATGAAGGCATCGCGCGCGCGCGGCAGCCACAAGAGGCGCACCACGAAGAGAACAGGCAATACCGAGAACGTAAGGAGCCCCAAGCGAACATCAAGCCACAGCATGATGAAGACGATGCCAAAGAGAAGGGCGATGTCGCCCAACGAAAACACTGCGGTTTCGAAGAATTCCCGCATGGAATTGACGTCGCCCTGCAGGCGCGACATCAGCCGTCCCACCTCTGTCTTGTCCATGAAGGAAAGCGCTACGTCTTGCAGATGACCAAACGTGGCGCGGCGAATATCGGACAGAGCCTTCTCCGCCGTTTTGTAGACCATGATCTCCTGCGTGTAGCTGGCAGCAAAATTGACTGAGATCGTGAAAAGGAAAGCGCCGGCGGCCGCAAGCAGAGCTGAGCGATCGCCACTTCCCGGCTGCATTCCATGGTCGATCGCAAAGCGGATGATGAGGGGGATGAGAAGCTGTGAACCGGTGAGGATCAACATCGCGGCAACCGAGATGATCAATTTGGCGCGGTAGGGCCTGACGAACGCCCAAATGCGCCGGACAATATTCTTGTCAAACGCCGATCCGAACATCTCTTCTTCGAAGCGGTGCGAGCCGACGACGGCATGCGGCGGGCGCCGGTCGTCGTCTCGAGCATCGTTGCGTTCCGCCTCGACTTCGCCGGCCTGGAGCATCAGCTCGCCCCCTTCTGGTCGGGCAGCATGTCATCAAATGCGCGCACTTGGAGGTCGTAAAGAGCCTTGTAGCGTCCGCCTTTCGCCAGAAGATCTTCATGAGTGCCGCGCTCGACAATCTCGCCGTTCTCGATCAACAGGATTGCGTCGGCATGCATGAGCGAACTCAGGCGGTGGCCGATGATGATGGTCACGCGATCCTTGGCAAAGAGTCGCATGGCGGAGCGAATGCGCTGTTCGGTGGCTGCATCGATCGCGGCAGTCGAGTCGTCGAAGACAATGACCGAGGGGCGCAGCATCATCGTGCGGGCGATCGCCAGGCGCTGACGCTGTCCGCCCGACAGGGATACGCCGCGCTCTCGCACGACCGTCTTATAGCCGGCCGGCAGCCGGAGAATATAGTCGTGAAGCTGAGCCGACTCGCTCGCGCGCTCGATCCGCTGTGCGTTGGCCCAGGGATCGCCATAGGCGATATTGTTTTCGATCGTCGTGGTGAAAACGAATGCATCCTGCTGCACGACCGCGACGGCTCTGCGGAGCGTGGCCAGGGTGACGTCGCGGATATCCTGGCCGTCAAGCGTGATGGCACCGCCGGTGACGTCGTAAAAACGAGGGATCAGATGAGCCACCGTCGATTTGCCGGAGCCGGGCGGGCCGACAATTGCAACCGTCTCGCTCTTGCGGGCTTCAAAACTGATATTCTTCAGGATTGGGCGTTCCTTGGCGGCCGGATAGGCGAATGAAACATGGTCGAAGCGCAAGGTGCCCTCGCTGATTTCGAGCGGTTCGGCGTCTGATGCGTCTTTGATCGCAATGTCCAGGTCGAGTAAGCCGAAGAGGCGCGAACCGCATGTTGAGGCCCGGGCGAAGCCATCGACTATCACGCCTATCTGGCGAACCGGCATCTGGAGGATCGTCATAAATGAAAGGAACGTAGCAAGTTTGCCCACGCTGATTTCGCCTGCGGCAACTTTGTTGCCGCCGATCCACAGGACCAGTCCCATGGCGAGAAAGAACGAGAAATTCATCGCGGAAATGTTGCGCACGTAAATCTCGACCCGTTCGAGGATGAGACTAAGCGCATTCTTAGAGGCGCGGTCGAACTTCAGCATCTCGTAAGCCTGCGCTGCAAACGCGCGGACAACCCGGATGCCGACGAGATTTTCTTCCATCACGCGGCTGAGGACGGAAAGCCGCTCCTGCAGATCAAGCCAGGTGGCACGCAGCTTGAGCTGGGTGATTGATGAGCGCCACGCGACAAAGGGCACGAAGCTCAGCGCGAGAAGACCAAGAAACACGTTGGTGGAAATCAATATGTGGGCACCAATCCCGATCAGCATGACGAGCAGGACCGCACGAACCAGAGAGGCAGCGAAGTACATACGCACGCCTTCCAGGTCGAGCATGCCGATAGTGATCAGATCGGCTGAATGCGCCTGGTCATAAAAAGAAAAGCTGAGCCGCTGGATCTTGTCATAAACAGCGACCCGCAGTGCATACGCGACGTGATGTCCGACCGCTTCGGCAAGATAGTTCTGAGCCAGCGTGAACAGGCCGCGCAGCATGCTAACGGTGAGCAGCAGGAGGGCCGAGTTCTGCAGCGCCTCTTGCGCGGCCGCTCCGCTTAGTCCGCCGCCGACGGCTGTCTGGGTCTGGTCGATGGCCTTACCGAGGAGCACGGGGATCAGCAATTGGAGCGATGCCGCAACGAGCGTCGAGCCGATCGCTCCGGTGACCTGCCACGGGTGCCGCAAATTCATCCGGGTAATGCGCGCGATCGTGCTCCAGCCCCGGACTGAACCGGCCACTTCTCCGATCGCCACCCAATTTCCGGGCTTCGTCACGCCACGAATAGCCTTACTGTTGGAGGGGGCAGCCCAGCGGCCTTGTGCCGTTTGGAGGGCCTTGAGCCGAACGACTCCCCCGCCAAATGCCGCTGATGTGCAAAGCTGGCCACCATCGGCTAGATACCTGTCCCTACCAGTTGAGCTGCGGCTTCGCATGCGGGCATGTCTATGACCGTAATTGCGTTTGCTGCAAGGAAGCGGCGCTCGTTCTTAGTCAACGTTGCCGAATCGATAACCGCAAAGTGTGGGCCGCTTGAGCGCTTGATCACCTGCCGGGCGTATATGCGCAGCATCTGATCGTCGAACCGACAGCCGAAGAAAAAGAAACCGCGCTTGGTGCGCCGTTCTTTCACGGCTTGAGGGATAGGCGTCTGGATATCGATTTCGGTTAGGGCTTCGACGTAATCCGAATCTGCGATGAGGAAGTTTGCCGCCGGCTTGATGCTGCCGTGCGGCGTATAGAGGACCGTCGCTGCCGTCGAGTCTGATTGGAGTTCCATTCCAGACAAATGGTAGGTTCTCGTCCAGATGTCGCCAATTGCGTCCGCGCGCGGTACGCCTTGAACCTCCACGACATCAGTTCGCCCGGTCGCTACCAGGGCAGCGCGCATGGCGCCGTCGTACCAGCTATCGACGATCAGGGAGAGCGGAAGGGTCGCGAGCCAGGCATGAAAGACGGTCGGCGCCACCGGCCCCGCGAATATCTCGGCCATCCAGGCCTGGAGCGTCCGCCGATGCCGACGCTGTTCGATGAATTGAGCGACCGACCACATATTGGCACGAATCTTCGAAGGAGCTGGCGCCCGCGCGTTGAGTGCCGAGGCGACGGCTTGCGGCGTGAGCGGTACCGGTGGATCCCCGTGCCTAAGCCGAGGCAGGTCCGGACCGAGGTATGGGATGATCTCATCGGCGCAAAGTGCTTTCTTCAGCAGTGCAAGCTGCTTTGCGGCATGACTGTCCCGATTGATCATGAGGTGGCGCAAGGCCAGGATGGTTTCCATGCTCGTTTCCCATTGACGCTCTCAGATTGCCGACCTGTTGGCGTCACTCTTCGTCGGAAATCTTCCTAGCCTCGACGGTGATCGGCAAAGGTGTATCTCGCGGCAGGTCGGGCAGGACGAGCCGCCAGCCGTTCCTGAGCGTTATGGACCCTCCCCATAGCTCTTCATGCTCTACGCTGATGATCGGCTCTTCGAGATCCTTCTTCGGCACATAGGCCGATAGGCCGGCATCGGTCCTGCGGATCATTAGCTTCATTGGGCTGTTCCATTGTTAGTGACCACAGGCGATTTCGGCACTGCAAGGTTCTCCGGATTTGTCAAGGCTGATCAGTTCATGGGCGCGCATGCCAACGACGGTGCCGCGATCGAGCCACTCGACCGCATAGATGTAGAACTGTTGGAGAAAAGTGCCGATGTCGCGAACATAGCCTTCATCGCCCTTCCGCACGAGGTTTGCGCCTATCTCGCTACCGGGATAGGTACCGTCGTTCTTTACGTGTCGTGTGGCGCGGACCCGCTCGCCCGGCACAAATCGTGGAGGCTTGCGGATCTCAACCTCCTGTTCGCGTCCGAGGCCCATCCGGCTTCCTTCCTTTCCCGCGGCTCCAGTTTGTCAGCAAAGGATGCAGCTCAGGCGGGAACGCAGGTCTTCGGCACCGGACATACGGAGGCGCATTGCTGCGTATCGAAGGCCTCTTTGCATTCAGTGCACTGCTCCGGATCGATCACGTAGTTCTCGCCCTTGAACTTGATTGCGCTCGAGGGGCATTCGAACTCGCAAGCACCGCATTGCGTGCATTGGGAGGCAACGATCTTGAAGGCCATTTATCAACTCCTGATTCGGTTAGGACGAGACGATCAGGCCGTCGCCGCCATTGGTTCGCTCCCAAACTCGGCGACGTAAAGCGAGCCGATGGCGGTTTCGATATAGTCGTAGCCATAA
Source organism: Mesorhizobium sp. CNPSo 4688 (assembly GCF_057784295.1). NCBI lineage: Bacteria > Pseudomonadati > Pseudomonadota > Alphaproteobacteria > Hyphomicrobiales > Phyllobacteriaceae > Mesorhizobium > Mesorhizobium sp. CNPSo 4688. The sequence continues at coordinate 17,422 of NZ_JBWLUY010000022.1, read as the reverse complement.
ACGTCCATTGCCCGGATTCCAGCTCCAGCGAGCTGATCCTTGGGGCAATCTCCGATTTTGGCACACAGCACTATGTCGACGCCCTTGAGGGCAGCTATGACGCCGTCGAGGGCGCCGTCAGCGGCTCGGCCGCCGAGGCAATACTGCTCGACCTTGCGATGCCCGATGAAGCTGATCCCCCTCGGAGAGGCCTCATAAACCTGAAATTCCTTCGAATGGCCGAAATGGTCGTTGATCCGGCCGCCGCCCTTGGTCGCCACTGCGATTAGGAGCGATTTGCCGGAACCTGCTGCCTTGACGGTCGCGACCGCCTGGCTCTTGGCCGCAACGTGATCGCCGCGCTCGCTCGCAACCACCTCCCGATAGGACGTGCGTTTGCTGGCGTCGTAGGTGATGCCGTGCGGAATCTGGTCGATCGTGAACTCCTGGCCACGATCCTCGCCAAGCAGGCCGACAGCGTCGGCCCGGCACTGGCGGCAATGTCGCATCAATTTGGCGCCACCTTCGAGGCGATCCTGGAGCGTCTTCAGTTCCAAGGCCGTCGGGCCGCGCTGCCCCGTCAGGCCGAAATGCGTACCGTGCGCCGGGTCGGAAATCAGCGGCATGACATTGTGCAGGAACGCTCCGCGCTCCTTGACCCATTTATTGACCTCGATCAGGTGGTTGTCGTTGACGCCCGGGATCATCACCGAATTGATCTTGGTGAGGATGCCACGCGCGGTCAGCATCTCCAGGCCCAGCATCTGCCGCTCGTGCAGGATCCTGGCAGCGTCGATGCCGGCGTGGCGGCGATGGTTGTAAAAGATCCAGGGATAGATCTTTGCCCCGATTGCGGGGTCGACCATGTTGACGGTGATTGTCACGTGATCGACATTCATGTCAGCAAGCTCGGCAACACGATCCGGTAGCGCGAGTCCGTTGGTGGAGATGCACAGCTTGATGTCGCGGATTTCCCTGGCGACACGTTCTAGTGTCGCCTTAGTCTTCTGCCAGTCGTAACAGGCGTCGCCCGGTCCAGCGATGCCGAGCACGGAAAGTTGGGGCACTTCATTGGCGACGGCGATAACCTTGCGTAGCGCCTGGTCTGGGGCGAGCTTTTCCGATACCACTCCGGGCCGGCTTTCATTGGCGCAGTCATATTTGCGATTGCAGTAGTTGCACTGGATGTTGCAGGCTGGCGCGACCGCTACATGCATGCGCGCGAAATAATGGTGCGCCTCTTCGGAATAGCATGGATGGTCATTGATCTTCTGCCAGACGGTGGGGTCCATCTCGGTCGGTTTTTCGGACGAGCCGCAGCATGAAGATGTGCAGCCGGCGGATTTCGCGGTCGCCAACGACTGGTCGAGGGATTTGGTACTGACCAAACTCTCAAGCGAAATCGCCGGTATGGACATTGAACGGCTCCGTTCGTGGGTGGACGTCGCAGTTCAGTTCGCAAATGTTGTGCCAGCTCGAAAAGGCTGTTTTTAGTTCAACATGTCGGATTTCATGTGCGATTACGTCTGTTCGCTACGCCACAAGTTTTGTCGGGCTTGCGACTTTGGATGATGCCTTTGAGACGGCGCTGGCGGGTTCAACACACAGCGAGGAGATTTTGACATCGTAAGGCGTTTAGAACTTCTTCACCTCGATATTATGCCGACGCAGGGCATAGCCGACTTGCCGCGGCGTGAGGCCGAGGATGCGAGCAGCTTTGGCCTGAACCCAGCCGGCCTTCTGCATCGCGTCGATCAGCCGGGCGCGATCGGTCACACGCATGCCTGTCTCGCCCCAAGCAGGATCATTTGGACGGGGGGCATTGACGGGCACCACCTCGCCCTCGGATGCGCAGATGCGCCCGGGCTCCAGTGGCGATGCAATCGGCGTGCTGTTGCGGCCGAACTCATCGCTGGCATTGCTGCCAGTTGGACGGCGGGCTCCTTTCCAGAGTAGCGAAGATAAGCACTGGCTATTCTGGCAGGCGAAATCCGAAGCGGCGATCGTGCTCGAACGCGCAAGCGTGGCCGTCCTTCGCACACAGTTTTCCAGCTCACGGACGTTGCCGGGGAAGTAGCATTGCGAGATCAGGTCAAGCCCTGAAGGCGCGAACGCGAGCTCACGATCGTTCTCCCTATTGAATCGATCGAGGAAGGACTTCGCAAGGCGTGGAATATCGCCTGGTCGCTCTCTGAGCGGCGGCAGCACGATTGGCACCACATTGATACGGTAGTAAAGGTCGGCCCTGAACTCGCCATTCACGACAGCCGTCTCAAGGTCCTTGTTCGTGGCGCATATAAGCCGGACGTCGACCGTGAGCGTCCTGGTGCCGCCGACGCGCTCCAACTCGCCTTCCTGCAAGACGCGCAACAGTTTAGCTTGAAAAGCCGGCGAAATCTCACCGATTTCATCAAGTAACAGGGTTCCGCCATGCGCCAATTCGAAACGGCCGGCGCGCTGCGAGACAGCTCCGGTGAAGGCGCCCTTTTCATGGCCAAACAACTCCGATTCCAAAACGCTTTCAGGCAGCGCGGCGCAGTTCAGTTTGACGAAGGCCTTCTTACTGCGAGATGAAAGCTTATGGATGGCCTGCGCGAAAAATTCCTTGCCCGTGCCGCTTTCACCGCGCAAAAGCACGGTGGAGTTGGTCCTTGCTACGACTGCGACGGTTTCAAGCACCTGCTTGAGTGCGGGACTTTCCCCGATGATCCCATCGATTTTGACATGCCGATGCCGGGCAGGGCGGGTCTCCTCGTCGAGCGATTTCTCCGGTCTCCGTTGCTCCTCGATAAGCCGCAGGCGATCTGTGCTTAGGATACGATGGAGACGGATGGTCCGGCCGACAAGGTTGGCGACCATCATCAGGAAGCGTACGTCCTCGTCGCAACGCACGGCGGCTGCGCCGCCCCCGATACGGTCGATCGACAATGTCCCGAGAATTTCATCGTCAGCCTCTACTGGCACTCCGATGAAGGTGACCGGCATGGTGGCGCCGCTCGAAGCCGTTTGAAGGTCACCCGGAAATAATTCGGACTTGCGGACGTCGTCTATGACGAGCGGCGTCCCCGTGGCGAGGATTCGGTCTACCACGGCTTGCGGTATGACGCGCCGATGGTCTGATTGAGGTGCGAGGTTATCGCCGGTAGTTGCAGCAATCTCCACCTCTCCTTTCGCGTCTAGGACGATCACTGCTCCATGACGCATTTGCAGAAACGAGCCGAGAATGTTGACGACGTTGGCAAGCGTGATCTCCAGCCGCGTGGGTGCGGTCAGGATCTCGGATATCTCATAAATTCCCCTGAGCGAAATGTTCATCCCTTGCGGGGTTTCGATAGGTGAGCGGCTATTGCGAAGCCCAATCTCATTAACCCGTTCCCGCACTATTTGAGCCATAGAAACACCTCAGGGGCTGCATGGGTGCTCCTCACAAAGCGCCTTTTGGTCTGCCGAGTCGTGAGTCTTCAGTATTGACGAGCCCCTGTTCAATTGCAAATTGTCTGGCTGCAATTGCGGAAATTGCGGCCATGGCAACGAAGCGTAGGTGCGTAGGTCATCCAAACTTGAAGAGAACACCGAAGCCGCCGCGTGGATAATTCCACTCGATCTCACCACTGGCCTCGCACAATAGCCGACAGGTGCCGCACTCCATGCAGCCGTCGGCGGTGATCTCCACTTGGCCCTCGTCGTTCAATTCATAACATTGGGCCGGGCAGACGCGGGTCAGCGCAAGCAAGTTGGTGCTTGGCTTCTCGTGCGGTCGCACTTTTATATGCGGGCGCCCCGGGTCGACCAGGTAGCGGTTCTGGTAAAGTTTCTCCTCAATGCGTGCCGGTGCGATTGTCATCTCGTGTCTCCTACCGCCAGGCCAATGCCAAGCGAACCGCGTCACTCAGCAACCCCCAGCGCGAACGCGCCCTGATGAAGGCAGCAGTGGTCGCCTTTTCCTTGTCGATCTTCGGAGTGCCGTCGACCCGCACGACGTTCTGAGCCGCCTGCGACATCAACCGCGGGTAGGTCGTGAAGAAATTTCGGGAATTGGTGTGGAGCAGCGCCGGCATATCCTTATATTTCTTTAGGTCTTTGACCACGAAGGACTTGTCCAGCATGGTCTTGTAGAGGACAAGGTTCTGTCGGGTCATTGGACGCTTGCGGCTCTTGATGTGCACGATCGCCTCAGCCGCGATACGGCCTGAGGTCATGGCGAGGTTCGAACCCTCGCGGTGCACCGCATTGTTCAATTGCGCGGCATCGCCGACCACGACCCAACCATCGCCAAACAACTGCGGAATCGCCTTGTAGCCACCTTCCGGGATGAGATGCGCGGCATATTCTTTCACCTCCGAGCCGGCGATCAGCGGCCGGATCGAAGGATGGTTTTTTAACGCATCGAGAAGGGCATATGGGCTCTCCATCGTCGCAGCGAAATCCGAAACGAGGCAGCCGATGCCCAGTGAGATCGACTCCTTGTTGGTGTAAAGAAAGCCGAGCCCAGCCATGCTGCGGGAGATCGTACCCACGGCCTCGATCACGCAGCCTTCGCCGGCCTTGAGCCCGAACCGCTGCTCGATGACCTCTTCGGGCAGGAAATGCATTTCCTTGACGGCGAGCGCCACGGATTTCGGCTTCGGCATCTCGCGAAGGCCAGCCCTCGTGCCAAGCAGTCCGGACACGCCTTCTGCGAGGACGACAACGTCGGCGAAAATCGCTCCGCCGGTCCGGTCTGTGAGGACGCCGACCACTTTGTCTTCGGCATCGCGGACGAGTTCGGTCACGGTCGTCTCGCACAGAACCGTCGCACCGGCCTCCCGCACTTTACGCGAAAACCATTTATCGAATTGGGCGCGGATGATCGTATAGCGGTTGGGCTTCGCCTCGTTAAAATCGTCCGACCGATAGTGAATCCCGGTGTGGGATGTGTCGTCCATCACCCACAGCCGCTGTTCAACAAGGTGGCGCTCGAGAGGCGCGTCATCCCGGAAATCCGGGATGATCTTCTCCAGCATGCTAGCGTACATGATTGCACCCTGGACATTCTTGGAGCCCGGATATTCTCCCCGCTCCAACTGCAGCACGTTCAGGCCTTGGCTTGCCAAGGTGTGAGCTGCTGCGTTTCCGGACATGCCGGCACCCACAACAATGGCGTCGAATTTTTCCCTGGTCATGTCCAGCTCCCTAGTTCGCAATTTTATCGCGACTGTGGGGCGACAGTCGCCGCGTGAAGGCCTCTGTCAGCGCGGGCAGAAAGCGGATCGCGTCGGTGACAATCCCGACGTGGGCGAAATCGAAAATCGGCGCGTTCGGGTCAGTGTTGATAGCCACGATGAGATCCGCCCCTTCGACGCCAACCCGGTGCTGGATGGCGCCGGAAATTCCAGCCGCTATGTAAAGCTTGGGACGGATGGTCTTGCCTGTTTGGCCGATCTGCCGATCTGCCGACAGCCAACCCTTCTGGACCAAGGGGCGCGAACAGCCATGCTCGGCGCCGATTGCCCGTGCGAGATCCTTCACAAGCTGCAGGTTCTCCGCCGCGCCTAGACCGAGGCCTCCCGCAACAACAACGTCGGCATAGGCAAGATTTGCCTTTGCCGACTGACTATCGGGAAGGAAGCCTAGGATCTTGGTGACGATGTCGTCTTCGGCTACCGACAGTTGGTGCTGGATGACGCGTCCGACCGGCTTATTCAACCGCTGCGGCATCGGCATGACCCTCGGTCGCACTGTCGCCATCTGCGGCCGGTAATTGAGCGTATAGATGGTGCACAACAAGGAACCGCCGAAAGTCGGACGGGTCGCGGCGAGCGAACCGTCGGCATCAACGTCGAGTTCGGTGCAGTCGGCCGTGAGCCCTGTCTGCAATGTCGTCGCCACCGAACCGGCAAGATCCCTGCCAAGTGTGGTCGCCCCGAGAAGCAATATCTCGGGTTTGTGGGTGTCTACGAGCTCCGTCATGGCCTTGGTGAAAGGCTCGTTCCGATAGTCGGCGAGCAGCGGCGCCTCGACGTTGTAGACAAGATCGGCGCCATAAGCGAAAGCGTCGGCGACCGCAGACTGAGTGGCCTCGGCCGGTGGTCCGAGCACGATTCCCGCAAGCTCCACATTAAGCTTGTCGGCAAGCTTGCGGCCTTCGCCGAGCAGTTCGAACGATACGGGATGGACCTGGCCGCGTTCGAGCTCGATGAAAACCCAGACGTGGCGGTAATCCTTGAAATGCTCGGGCAGTTCCTTCTTTATGCCGGCGCGGCCGGCGGTAGGGCGAGGGGTTTCTTGGTTCGCGCTCGACATCGTCTCTCCTTGCCTCACGCGCCGCCGTTGAAGGCCAGCTCATGTTCCAGCGCTGGTTGGCGGGTCAAGATTGCGGCGATCAGCTCGTCTGCTATATCGCGCAAGGGCTTTTCGGCGGTGTCAATTTGTGCCGCTTTTTGCGCCCGAGCAGTAGGGGCGAAAACGCGCTTGACCACCGTCGGGGAGCCGCGCAGGCCGCATCTGGTCAGGTCATCAATGCCGGCATCGGCCGCACTCCATCTCAAAACCGGGCTGCGCGCGGCGCGCAGGGCATCCTCGAGCGAGCCCCGGCGAATCTCGTTGGTGCCTTCCAGCATGGTGACGAGACAAGGGAGCCTGCTCTTCAGCATCTGCGTGCCGCCTTCACACCGGCGCTCGACTTGGATGTCGCGCGCAGCAAGATCAATGCGGGGAATCTTCGCGACATAAGTGAGTTGCAGGAGATCGAGGCGCTTGGCGATGCCCGGCCCCACCTGGGCTGTGTCGCCATCGATCGTCTGCTTCCCAGTGAAGACGATATCTGGCGCGCCGAACGTCTCGCCAACCTTCGCGATTGCCTGGGAAAGAGCGAAGGAGGTCGCCAGCGTGTCGGAACCGGCAAAATAGCGGTCGGTTAGGAGCACCGCGCGGTCAGCGCCGTAACCGAGCGCCTTGCGCAGCGCGTCCTCTGCCATCGGCGGACCCATGGTGAGCACGGTGACCTCGCCGCCATAATCGTCACGCAGTCTGAGTGCCTCTTCCAGGGCGAATAGGTCGTAAGGGTTGATGATGGTGGGTACGCCCTGGCGCATGATCGTGTTCGTAACGGGATGGACGCGTATCTGTGCCGAGTCCGGCACCTGCTTGATGCAGACTACGGTGTGCATTGGCGGTCTCTTGGGGCTTCTGTCCGGATCTGAGCCTGGCAGTTTATCCTTGGCAGCAACATTCGTACCAACCGCTTTTCGTGCTCCTTTTCCTGGATACTCGGTTGGTTCCTTCCGGGATCGCCTTCGTGGTGACAGGATTTGTAGGCTTCTCGACATTGGCGCGTTGCAACCATCTCGCGCGCTCATTCTTCTGCGAACCGCTTCAGGACGGAGTCGAACGGGACGAATGTGCGGTCCGACGTGGGAGGCTTGTTCGGATCGTGGTCTTTGAGCACCTTGAAAATCCGGTGCGTAAGCGGCGAGGAGCTCGCGAAGTCCTCGTAGGCGCGTTGCAGTGTAGCGCGCACCCGCGCGGCGATCACTTGGTCAGGCAGATCGGATAGATCTTCTTCCGCAAGGTATTGGCCCACGCGTTTCATGATATGAAGCCGGGAGACATTCAGCACCTTCGGATCATAAGAGACCCCAAGGACTGCGAAGAACTCCTCCGCGGCCGACAGGCCTTTCAGTCGCGCGAGGATGTCGCTAACATCGATGGAGCGGTTGTCAGCGGAACAATTCATTGCATTCCCCTTCGTCGGCAACTGTGGTGCGTTCGTCCCACAACTGGATCCGCAGATCCCTCTGAACATGCCTCGCTGTGCAGACTATCGTAGAGCTCAACCAGTTGAGTTGCAGTGACGGCAGATTTGGTCTCGGACGCCTTGCGGCGGACGCGGGCTACCATCGCGGCTGCCAGATCCGGATCGAGATCGCGACCGTTGTCGCTCAACACTCGGGTAATCGCGGTGGCGCCGGAATGCTTACCGATGACGATACGATTGCAGCGGCCCACAAGAGCCGGGTCTAGCCCCTGATAGGCGCGCGTGTCCTTCAGCAATCCCGCGACGTGAGTGCCGGATTCGTGGGTGAAAACATCGGCCCCGACGACCGGCTTCATAGCCGCGGTTTGCCGGCGGGCAGCGCAAGCCACCTTGGCAGCGAGGTCGGGCAATGCGGTCAGTTCGATCCCGGTATCCGCGCCGTCGATCACGGCCATCGCGACTGCCACCTCTTCCAGCGCGGCATTACCCGCACGCTCGCCGAGCCCGAGGACGGTGACGGAGGCATGGCTCGCGCCTGCGCGGATCGCGGCCAGCGTGTTGGCGGCAGCAAGACCAAGATCATTGTGTGCATGAAATTCGAGGTCGACCTCAGACTTCGCGATGAGCTGGGCTACAAGTTCGAAAGTCGAAAACGGATCGAGAATTCCCAGCGTATCGGCCAGCCTGACGCGGCTTGCCCCGGCGCGCGCAGCAGTTTCAATGACTCGGCCAAGATGATCCAAATCAGCCCGCGAAGCATCCTCGCAGCCGACAGCGACGAAGAAGCCAGCAGCGGCTGCACGCCGGACCATATCCTCGATGACCTGGAGCGCTCCTGCCTCATCGAGGCCGAGCTTGGCCGCAAGTTGAATGTCCGAGGCGGGTAGCGAAAGATTGACGGCGCCGACGCCGCTCTCAATCGCTGCCTCGAGGTCCTGCGACTTCATCCGGCACCAGGCCGTGAGCCGAGCCGGGAGACGCCGCGCGACCGCGGCGCGAATTGTTTCGATCTCCTCGGCGCCCATAATCGGCGTGCCGATCTCGATCTCCGGGACGCCGGCGGCCGCAAGAGACCGGGCGAGCTCCAGCTTTTCCGCCATCGTAAAAGCGACGCCTGGCGCCTGCTCGCCATCGCGCAAGGTCGTATCGTTGAGGAAGACGTCACGGCTCATGAATAGTGTCCTGTTCTGCCGCCGCTCAGGGTTAGACCTGCTCGCACGACTTCTGGCCTCCGCCCACGCGGGCCGGAACTGGGAGAGCCACGCAGCTTCTCCACGATCGCCGGCATAACCTCAAGCACCCGGTCGACGTCTGCTTCGTTGTTGTCGCGCGCGAATGAGAAGCGGACCGCAGCGTGTGGCGCCTTCATCGCGCTCAGGACATGACTCGGTTCCATTGAGCCGGAGGTGCAGGCGGAGCCGGAGGAGCAGGCGATGCTCAGGCGGCTGAGCAGATGTGGGATTGCATCACTTTCGGTATTTTCAAATGAGATGTTCGCTGTGTTTGGCAACCGCTCCATCGGATCGCCAGTGACGCAAGTGTCTGGGATGCGCTGGAGGATCCCGTCCTCTAGGCGGTCGCGGAGCGATTTTACCCGCGTCGCGGCGTCGTCCAAGAATTTCAAGGCGAGTTCGGCTGCCATACCGAGTCCGACTATGCCGGGAGTGTTCTCGGTGCCGGCACGCCGGTCGTGCTCTTGGTGCCCGCCCTTGATCAGCGAGCGGAAGTGCACGCCACGCTTTACCCAAAGTGCGCCGATCCCTTTGGGACCATGAAGCTTGTGGCCGGAGAGCGACAGCATGTCGATTTCCGTCGATTTCAGGTCTATCTCAATCTTGCCGACCGCCTGCACCGCATCGGTATGGAATAGCGCGCCGATTTCCTTGGCCAACTCCGCAAGCTTGGCCACGGGGAAGATCATACCAGTCTCATTGTTCGCCCACATTATCGAGACGATTGCCACGTGTGGGGTGAGCGCGGCTTTGTAGGCATCGAGGTCAAGCCGGCCACAGCGGTCCACCGGGATCCTGTGGACCTTCACACGGCGGGTCTGCTCAAGATGCGCGCATAACGACAGGACGGCGGGATGCTCGACCGACGACGTGACGATCTCGGTTCGGTTGGGCAACACCTCAAGCGCCGAAAGAATTGCTGTGTTGTCGCTTTCTGTTCCACCCGAGGTGAAGGTGATCTCATCGTCGAACTGCGCGCCAATCAGCGCTTGCAACCGCCGCCGCGCCTTCATTATAGCCGCCGCGACCGAGGCGCCGAAAGCGTGCGCCGAAGAAGGGTTGCCGAATTCATCCGAGAAGAACGGCAACATCGCTTGCACGACCTCAGGATCGACCCGTGTCGTTGCGTTGTTGTCGAGGTAGACAGGCCGCATAGCTACTATCTCAGTTAACTGAAGGACTTGCCGCAGCCGCACCTCTCCCGCGCATTGGGGTTGTCGAAGACAAAGCCGGAAGATTCGAGCCCAGCGACGAAGTCCACGGTCGTGCCAGCGACAAAGGGTTGGGAGTCTGCGTCGACAAACAGCTTGACCCCATCTGTTTCAGTGATCACATCGCCTTGGCGCGAGACACTCTCCAGGCCCATTGAGTATTTGAAGCCGGCGCAGCCGCCGCTCTGGACCATAATGCGAAAGCCCTCCGCCGGCTCGCTGGCGCGGGAAAGAGCGGACTTGGCGGCGGCAACAGCATTGTCGGTGAGCGTAATCATGGCGAGACTTCTCCCCAGCTTGTGACGTTTTCGTGGATGGCGTCGCATGAACCGTGCCAAAAGGAAAAACCGTTTCAGCACGGCGCCATCTCTCCAACGCTGCCATCAATCTTGTGCGCCGTTGCTGGAAAGACGTCGTGCACCCGACACGCACTGTCGGGTTTGTCGAGTTCGTCACAGATTGTCCGGCCTCGGTTGCCGCTGAACTCGCAGGTAAGATCATTGACGAGTGTGCAGAAGGATTTCTGCGCGGTTCAGCCGGATTGGCATGACTTTTGAAACTCAGTTGGCGATGCGGCGAGGACGGCAGAGACCATGATCATCCCGCGCGTGCGCTCGCGATCGATGGAAAGAAGGAAGGAAAGCAACATGTCATGTCGGTCAGATCCACTCTGCGCCGATGGAATCCGCTCCTTGCTGCTCAGACGGCACGGCCGGTTTCGACGGCGATCGTGCACGCTCCCCTGCAGAACGCTGTTCCTGACGAGCACCAGGTCGGCATCGAGCATTGCGGCGTGCTTTGTCGATTGACCATCGGGCAGACAGCCGATCCTCAACAAGCAGGTGAAAGCAGAGGCAGGACATGGACCAGCGCGAGAGACGATCGGCGCACGAAATCCGCCAAGCGCGGCAAGACAACCCGAAAATACGCGCGCACGATCTCGCCGCCAAATTGGGCATAACGGAAGCGGAACTGGTCGGTGCGCATTGTGGCTTCGGCGCGGTGCGCATTGCACCAAGCGTAAACACTGTTCTGATCGGCCTCGAAGCGGTCGGCGAGGTGATGGCGCAGACCCGCAATGAAAGTGCCGTGCATGAAAAGATCGGCGTCTACGACAAGGTCGTCACGGGCAATCACCATGCCATGGTGCTCGGTAACGACATCGAGCTGCGCATCTTCCCGAGAGCTTGGGCGTACGGCTTTGCCATCGAGGAGTGCGATGGTGACGACATTCGACGCAGCATGCAATTCTTTGATGCCACCGGCGAGGCGGTGCACAAAGTGTATCTCGGGCCCGCCTCAGACCTCCATCGATATAAGCAGCTGCTGGCGCAACTCGAAACCTCGAGCCAGGAGCCAATCATGTTGGTCAAGGGGAGCCGAGCAGAAGGCGAACCAGAGGTTCCGGACCAAGCCGCCAGGGGGGAGGACTTGCGCGACCGCTGGAGCCGGCTGAACGATGAGCATCAGTTCCTCGACATGTTGAAGACGTTGAAGCTCGGACGCTGTCAGGCGATGCGTATGGTCGGCGAGGATTACGCTTGGGCGCTCGATAAGAATGCCATCGGCGCCATGTTTCAACAGGTGGCTGAAGACGAGATGCCGATTATGTGCCTAGTCGGCAATCGTGGATGCGTCCAGATCCATTCCGGCCCGATCAAGTCGGTCAAACCGATCGGGCCGTGCATAAATGTGCTCGACGAGACCTTCCACCTGCATCTCGGGACCCACCACATTCGCGAGGTCTGGGCCGTTCGCAAACCGACCAAGGACGGTCACGTCACCTCGCTCGAAGCCTATGACTCCGAGGGCAAGATGATCATCCAGGTCTTCGGCAAGCGCAGTGAAGGCGAGGGCGAGCGCGAGGACTGGCGACTCCTGGCCGAAACCCTGCCACGCATGTTCCGTCCGACCACTACATGATGCGAGGCCGTCGCGTGTTGTGTTCGGTGTTCGCTCGGCGCTTGCGCAGCCCGCTCGCGTTCCCGTGCGTCTTTTTGCCTGCCCAGACCTGTAGGGTGTGGCTGTTCGTTCCGATCCGTCGCGCCCGACCAGCGTATTGTCTGCACGCTTAGCCCGGAAAGTCATAACGTAGCTCTATCTCTGCAAGCAGAAGGTTAGGTTTTTCGCCATGCCCCGCCACAGCTGCCCTGCAAGCGGGATATCGAAAGCTGCTTGGACCCGGAGGAAGGTGAAAGCGCGTCCTTTGGCCTGCTACACCGAAATAAGTTGTTCAACGAAATGGGTAGTGGAACGCACAGAAGGAAGTTCAGCCGCGAGTTCAAGCGTGAGGTAGCCTGGTGAAGGATCGGGGCGTGGCGGTGGCGCAGGCGGCGTATGAACAATGCAGACCGCTGATTACTCAGTGAGTTCGGTCTGGTGGCCGGTGTGTTCGCGATGTCCATCTTATCTGGCCAGTTCGGGAAAGCTGAACGGCTATGCCGCCTTCGTGCGCGTCCTGATGCTACTGGCCCTCGGCACCGTCGTGGGCCTCATCAACGGCGTTCTCATAGCCTACGTCAGGGCCTCAGCGGTGATCTCGGCACTCAGCATGTGGCAATCCTGGTCGGCCTGATGCAATATTTCAGCGCCGGGCGTGCGCCCGGATCGATCCCGGCACGGGATCCGGGAGCTTACCCACGCGCGCTTCATCGGCATGTCCTGGGGTGTCATCATCTGGATCATCGCGTTGATCCTCGTCGCCCTGGCGTTCCGCAACTTGATCATTGGAAAGTACTTCAGGGCGGCTGGCGATAACCTCCGCGCAGCACAGGTGTCCGGTATCCACATGCCCGGATTGTCTTCACGGCGCATCTTCTTGCTGCGTTCTCATCTGTCTCGGGGCGCTGCTGCAGGTGTCGGCGACCTCGGTAGGCATGGTCGAGCCTCGGGGTATTCATGAACGCCCTTGCAGCCACGATCCTTAGCGGCGTCACCCTTGGAGGCGACCGCGGCGGCGTGGCAGGCGCGTTCGTCGCTGTCATTGCGCTCAGCTTTCTGCGTGCGGTGCTGACCGTCTTCGGCATCCAAGAGCCGGGGCAAGTTGATCGCTCAGGTTGTCTGCGGCAGCCGGACGCGCTGACCGGGAATTCGGGAGAAGAGTATGACCCAAGCCACCGCTGCCATTACCCGCCATAAGGGTGGCCCCCGTGAGATTGAGCGAATCCTGATCACCGAGCCTAGGTCTGACGAGATCCTCGTCCGCATCGTGGCATCTGGTGTCTGTCATACTGACGTGGTGGTGCATGACCAGGGTTACGGGGTCCCGTTACCGCTCGTGCTGGGACACGAGGGATCGGGTGTGGTCGAAGCGACAGGATCCGCCGTCTCGGGACTTGTACCTGGGGATAGCCCTTTCGTACGCCTACTGCGGAAAATGCGAAAAGTGTACGAGCGGGCAGCCGTTTTATTGTGTCGAGTTCTATGAGCAGAATTTCAAAGGCGCGCGGATGGGCAGCACCACGCCAGTGTGTGACTGCCACGATCGTCCCGTCACCTCGCACACGTCGCCGACGCTTACACTTGGACTTTTCCACATTGGTCCATGCGAGGCGCAGTCCGCCCCCTATACTCCACCCGGCATGCGAGATAACAGCGCCTCAGACAGATCAAGAGCTGTCGAATCGAAGCGCCCCGTTCCGTACGAAAGAAAATGGGAAACTTTGAAGGAGGTTGATGCAGACATCCGTTTGGCTGCCACTGGCGTCAGAGCACTCGGCGCCGAATGCGAATCTGAACTGGCCGAAAAAATACCTGGTTCTGAGTGACAAAGGAATTTGGATGCGATCGTGGCGCGCGTGAAGGAGCGTGCTGCCCAAAGGGCTGATGAATTGAAGCAAATGCTGATGAATTGAAGCCGATTGAGCAGGCGAGCGAGTTTCTGAGTTCAGAGAAGTCTGCGAAAGCCAATAACACTTCAAGGCCACCCTCGCAGAGAATGCAGGAGTCGATCCCCGGAAAGCGGTTAAAGTGACGAATCTGCAAGCGTTCTTCGGTGATAAGGCCACCGGCTGGCATGGCGGTTTGAAAATCGCGTTTGCCGACGGCGCTGTCCAAATACGCGAGATCTAACGCGAGCGTTCAAATCGGAGGAAGAGGCCATGGGTTGGGGCGGCTGACAGAACTTTCCCCGCCCGAAACTAGAGGCATACCCGGAGAGCCGCAGCCCTGTTTGAACCATGGCGATAAGGATCAGGCTTCATCGCCCTAATGGTCGAAGGCCCCCGGCTTGGTGTGCTCAATCGCGGTAACCGCCGTGGATGTAGCGTACATCGGCTGATATCAAATGAACTAAGAGGAGAAGTCCCGCCATGCGACTGGTGCCAGTAGATCGGGTATCCACGATCGACGAGCTTACATTCGACCCATATCCGATCTATCGCCGGATGCGCGCGCAGACCCCCGTGGTGCACGTTGCCTCCGTGAAGCGGACGTTTCTCACTAAGGCGTCCGACACGAAAATGGTGAAGGACCAGCCCGAGCTCTTCAGTTCGGATGATCCCAACACACCGATGAAGCCGGCCTTTCAGGCCCATACTCTGATGCGAAAGGATGGCGCGGAACACGCCCGCGAAAGAATGGCCATGGCGAAGGCTTTCGCCCCCAAGACTATCGCGGAACATTGGGCGCCAATCTATCGAAACATCGTGAACGAGTATCTGGATCGCCTTCCGCGCGGCGGCACAGTGGATCTGTTTGCAGAGATCTGCGGCCCGGTGGCGGCCCGCATTCTCGCTCATATCCTCGGGATTTGCGGAGCATCCGACGCAGAGATGATACGCTGGTCGCAGCGGCTGATCGACGGGGCGGGCAATTTTGGATGGCAACCGGAGCCATTCGAGCGATCTGACGAAGCCAATGCCGAGATGAACAGGCTCTTCGACAACCTAATCGAAAAGCACAGGGCGGAACCGAACCCCTCGGCATTCGCGATCATGGTGAACGCGCCTGATCCGATACCCATGAGTCAGATGTATGCCAACATCAAGATCGCCATTGGCGGGGGAATTAACGAGCCCCGCGACGCTCTCGGTACGATCGTCTACGGATTGCTGACCAACCCCGAGCAGTTGGAGGAGGTCAAGAGGCAGCAATGCTGGGGGCAGGCCTTCGAGGAGGGCGTGCGGTGGATTGCTCCGATTCAGGCGAGTTCCCGCCTCGTGCGGGAGGACACGGAGATTCGCGGTTTTCTTATCTCGAAGGGCGATACCGTGATGACCATCCAAGCTTCGGCCAATCGCGATGAAGAGTTCTTCGAAGACGGAGAGCGCTTCAACGTCTTCCGCCAAAAGATTTCGCATCAGTCCTTCGGCTCGGGGCCGCATCACTGTGCAGGCGCGCAAATCTCGCGTCAAACTGTAGGGGCAATCATGCTGCCCATGCTATTCGAGCGTTTTCCAAATATGACGCTGCCGGATCCTCAGGTGGTGGAGTGGCGCGGCTTCGGCTTTCGAGGGCCGATCAATTTGCCGGTTAAGCTGTCATGACCAATTACGCTGGTCGTGAACCGGGCTGAGGCATGCATTCTATCCATGACCCCTGAGTCACGCCCCGGAGCGAGGCTTTCGGATAGGCCTGCTACGGATGGGCAGCGCCGTACGTTTCCGACATCGAGCGGTTCTGGTAGTTGAAGACGAGCCACTAATCCGAGACGGCGCTACTCGCCAACAATATTCCGGCCGACTTCCTAAACAGTGATTTGAGCGCCGAAGAGAAGCAATCCGGTTTTCCCTTTTGGGACGTTGCGAGCAAGTCAGGTTTTTGTCAGCAACCAAGGCTATGTGGTGGCTTGGAATGAGCGCCGCGGGCTGCCGAGGGGCACCGACTGATTTGCAGCGATGGTGGACATCTTGTCATGCCGCGAACGGGGACCTTTACTTGCGTATTCAGCCAGCAAATCCTGCCCCCGCGATCTGCCTCTCGGTGTTGAGGGCCTGGCGCGATGGGTAGGCCGGCGAGCAGTGACGATCGGATGCGCGCTGGTTTGCTCGGGGGCCTGGGTGGTCGTCTCAGTCTTTAAGTTAGTACGGGCGCGCCAAGCCGTGTTCTCCATCGGGCCGATTGTGGAGTGCCTTCGGCGCAGGCTGCGCTGGCGTCGCCGTGCGCCGATGCAAGCGGGTCTGGTTATGCGGCTTGAGCGAGGGCGTCCAAGGCGGGCGACAAGACTTGCAAGAGGTCTATGGTACGGGCGTGTCCTTCAGACGCCTTCGCAATCGATGAAAGCAGCGGGCATGTCCGGCGTCGGAGGCCGCAGGGCGGTCGTGACGGCACAGGTCGCCCGGCTGGTGGTCGGACTTGACAACACAGGCAGCGGCATTGTCGCCGACATCGGAGGTGGATAATGACGGGCATTGGCCGAGTCGGGACGTCGCATATTGGGGATGCGAGAACCGACAACCCGCCGGGATCGAGCAGCACGCGCCCAGAATCACGTTTTGCTCCTGGAACAGGCGCCCCATCGTTCGCTTCCATCGTGGCGCGGATGCGCTCTGAGCCTCAACATGAAGGGACGTCCTCCGTTCGCAGCCTGCCCCTTGCCGATGATGCCGTTCGAGACAGGCCTGCCAGCTCCTCAGTTGCCCCCCCTGTGATCCCCGGGGCGTTGCCGCGTGCGGTTGGGCGTCGTCGTCCATCTTCCTGGGTGCCGGAGGGTGACGCGCCAGCCCCAGAAAAAAGCCTCTCGCGTTCCGATGGCGAGCCCTGGCGCGGCAATGAGGCCGCCGGAAGTTCGCAAGCAGGTGCTCGCGGCGAAACTTGGCGCCCTGGTCGAACGGCCGGAGGTTCGCAAGCTGGTGTGCACCAGACTGATCGGCAGCATCGGGACGCATTCCGCCGACAAGAAAGTTCACCGCGTGCAGGCGAGGGCGAACCTTGGCGCAGCGATCGCGCGGCCGGAGGCTCGCAGGCAGGCGGGCGCCCGCCCCGTGGGCAAACCGTGTCCAATCTCAATGCAGGACCAGGAGGGCGGCGTATCGACGATGTCTCTGCTCAAGGCGGCCAAGACGCAATCGAGCAAGAACAACTGATTGCCGCCTTGCGTGAGATCAATGGCGCCTGCGGCATCGTTCGATTTTCAACTGCCGTGGTGAACCATAACAAGTTCCTGCAAAGCGCGCACCGCGAGAAATACGCGATATTTCTGCAAAAGGCGGCCGCCCGGTTCACGCGTGAATTGCTGCCACACTTGGAGGAAGACATCGGCGCCGGGACAACATGGGGGTATGCCACAGCATGCAACACAGTGAACCGGGAGGCGGGAGGGCGGG